>CAVBPI010000157.1:0-6040 GCA_963596955.1 bacterium
CTGAAAAGCCGACCACGGCAATCTCCTCTGGGATTTTCTTTCCGGCCTCTTTGAGTGCCTTCATCGCGCCGATGGCGAGGTTGTCATTGAAGCAGAAAATGGCGTCCGGAAGCGGGGACATCTCCGAAAGCACCCGGCGGGTGGTCTCATAGCCGTCCTCGTAGTTGATTCCCGACTCCACTACAAGACCGTCCTGAACGGCAGCCCCGAATGACTCAAACGCATCGAGGTAGCCGGCGAGCCTGTTCTTGGCGACCTGCATATTGAGCGGGCCGGTGAAATGCATGATTCTCCGGCAGCCCTGCCCGAGCAGATGAGCCGTCGCCTCCCTCGCCAGAAGCCTGTCGTCCAGCATCACCTTGGATGCCCTCGGCAGGTTATAGACCCTGTTGAAGAACACGACCGGGATGCCGCGCTTGATTACCGTCTGGAAAAGCTCCTCATTGCCGCCCTCCTTGGTGACGGAGGCGATGATGCCCTCGACCATGTTCCCGAGCAGCAGTTCAAGGTTTTCCCTTTCCTTTTCCGCCGACTCGCCCGACTGGGTGATGAGCACCCTGTAGCCGGCGCGGTGAAGCTCGTCCTGAATCCCGAGAATGATGCGCGGAAAGAATCCGGTCTCAAATTCCGGGACTATGATGCCGATGATTCCGCTGCGGTGCGAGGACAGGTTGCGGGCGAGCAGATTCGGGTGATAGCCCAGCCTCTGCGCCGTTTCCTGCACTTTCTGCCTCGTGCTTTCCCTGATTTCCCCGCCTCCCGTAAGCGCACGTGAGACGGTGGAAGTCGAGAGCCCGAGTTCCGCTGCAATATCCTTTATCGTCACATATCTTCTCATGTCTATACCTTATATATTATATATCCCCAATCTTTCTTCCCTTTTCGTATGTCTATCCTCTTACGATGATATGAAACATCGTCGCCGGCGAATCAAATTCAATCGAAATCGTGTCTGTCGCAACGGGATTTTCGAGCCTTATGTCATTGACTGCCTGATAATTCCCTGTCTTTTCATATATCATCCTGCCGCTTCCGTCAAAAATCCGGTAATTCCTGACGCACTGCGGCATCACGCTCTCCGGATGTCCCATCTGAACCGTCTCCATGGCATGATCGAAATCCGTATCAAAAAAAAGAATCATACGCGAAATCCTCTCCGGGTGCTTCCAGTGCAGCTGCAGCGACGGTGTCCGGTCATCGGGAGCCGAGGCCCATGCGTTCGTGGTGATGTAGGGGCGCTTGTAGGCATTGCGGAACAGTTCCGTGGAATAGAGTTCCACCGGCTCCGAAAACTCCAACGCGAGGTTTTTCGCCTCGGGACGACGGTCAGGGCACCAGAACTCGAAGCTCTCGAAGCCGTTGTCCTCAGCAATCTGACGGCCGTTGTTTGAGACTGCCTCGTTCTTCTGGTTGAGCACCGTGACCACGCCGCTTGCAAGGGAGTCGCTGACTCCGACGCTGATGTCCGGGTTGGCGCACAGTTTCAGGAAGCTGTATTGCAGTTCAGGCACTTCAGCGTTGAATGCCACGACTGCCGAAGACTGACCGGCTGCGACTGCTATCTCCTTGACATCCAGCATTTTCTCCGGAGTGTAGTTTCCAACCTTTGCACTTATGAGCAGTTCTGCACGGAGCACTGTCGGCCGTGACGCATCAATAGGGATGCTGAATGCCGGAACCTTGCCCTTGAGCGGAAGTGCAAGTGCCATGGGGCGGTCGAGCCTACGGTACGAATCCGCCTTGAAGCCGCGGAAATGCCATGTGCTGCTTGCCGAGACCGTAGCCGAGTTAAGAAGGTTGTCCCTGTCCGTTTCAGCAAAGCCCGGAACAAAGTGACCACTTTCCTCAAGGGCAAGACGAAGTTTCGAGGCGTTATCCGCTGTGGCAAAGTCAGTTGGATTCAGTCCGTCCCCAAGACACAGCGCCGCGGCAGTTCCGACGGCCTCCGCCCCGTGAGCACCCGTGCACATGACCCTCGTCGAACCGTTTGCGACATGAGAAGTGCTGATTATCCTGCCAGCGAAAAAGAGATTTGCAACCTCGTCCCCGACAAAGCAGCGCCATGGAATCTGATAGACGCCCTTGCTGTGCCACTGGTTGCAGGCGGAGCCGGAGGCATAGACCCCGTCGGCAGGATGCAGGTCAATCGCCCAGCCGCCGTAGGAGACCGCGTCGGCGAAATGCCTCTGGCTGACTATATCGTTCTGTGTCAATGTGTATAGTCCCTTCATCCTGCGGCTCTCGCGTTTTCCGGGGATTGTTCCCACCCATTCGAGGGTATAGTTCGCCATCTCGGGATATTTCCCGGAGTTCTTGATGTAGTCCCATATCCCATAGACGACCTTCCACAGCTCGCGCTTGATTTCCTCGGTGTCGTGGACCGTGTCCATCCTTCCGCCCCATTCAATCCACCAGTACTTGCAGCCGTGGTGGGCAGTGTTGAAGTAGCACCCATTGTCGAGTTTGGAGATATATTTCCCGACATCCTTAAGGGCGAAGTCCGGGGCGACGTATTCGACCGGCTTTCCGGTGTCCTTCATATAGAAGAATATGGTGTCACCCATCAGCTGGCCGTATTTTCTCACGTCTGGGGCGAATGCCTCGCCATAGACTTCCCTCTCCTCCGCGCCCATGCGCGCCGTTACTCCGGAGAGCCACGAAAGTATGCCGTCGCCGGAACAGTCGGCGAAGAGGCGGCCGCTGACCGTGTAGGCGGTTTCGGAGCTCGGGCAGAATGCCGTGACGGACTTGATACGGCGGGAATCCTCTGTCTCAACATCATGCACCGCAGTATTCAGCAGCAGGCGTATGTTCTTCTCCGCAAGCACCTTGTCCATGAGGACCATGTCGAAAAGCACCGGATTACCCTCCCTGTTGCGGCGGAGGTTCTCGGTCATCAGCTCGTCGATGATTCCTCCCTCGCGCGAGAAGCGGTTGTTGTTGCCCATGTGCGAGGTGGCCCCGAGCGCCCAGACCCGCACTTCGCTCGAAGCGTTTCCCCCGAGCACCGGACGGTCCTGAATCAGGCAGACCTTAACTCCCCTGCGCGCCGCGGCAATGGAAGCGCATACTCCTGCGAGTCCGCCGCCGACAACCACGAAATCTGCATCGACGGCGACGGTCTTGAGTTTTCTGCTATTATCGAAACTATATATTTCCATACAATATTTATTTTCCAGATTTAGCGAATATTGCGAGTCCGATGCCCGCCACGGCAATTCCTGCGGCGACCGTTATCAGCTGATGCTCTCCCGAAACAGCTCCGAGCACCGCCACCACGACTCCGGCCGCGGCTATGCTCGTTCCCAGGACCTTGTAGGTGAATCTGTTGGCTTCCATGTCCTCCGGCGACTGTTCCTTGGCAGGTCTTTCCGCAGCGGCCAAGGCCTTCGGGCGCACATATCCCCTGCACCACAGCACGAGCTCAAACACGGCAAGAATCCCCGCCGGGACGAGCGCGCCGACCATCATCTCCGCTCCCCTGCTCAGAGAGAACCCGAAGAGCGCCGGGGCGCAGAACTTGAAGAACAGGTTGATTGCCAGCGAGATGAATGTCGATGCGAGAAGAGTCTTTCCGGTCTGCCGCTTCGAGAACATGGACCAGATTACCGGAAGATAGAGCGGAACCCCGGTGAGGGCGGCGACGCTGATGACCACGTTCACAATTCCGCCCATGGACTTGACGAGCATGGCGACGACTATGGCAAGGAGTCCGAAGCCGACGGTCGAGAGGCGTGCCACGCGGATGAGCTCCCGGTCTGACGAGCGCGGGCGCAGCCTCTTGTAGATGTCATTGGTGAAAACGCCGGCGGAGATGTTCAGGGTGCCGTTGAGCGAGCTCGCGGTGGCGAAAATCATTCCTCCGAGCATCAGACCGAGCAGGCCGTTCGGAAGGGCCTCGCGGCACATGAGCAGGTAGGCGTTCTCGTTCTCAAGCCCGGACAGTCCCGGGTTATACACCCTGTAAATCATAGGCGGAAGCATCCACAGTACCGGACTTATGAGATAGAGGGCGCCGAAGAGCCAGCCGACCTTCTGCGAGTCGCGTTCCGTGCGGACGGAAGTGTATCTCTGCACGTATGACCAGTTTCCTCCGATGAAAACCGCGTTGTAGAGGCAGAAGGCAAAGATGAACCACGGGGTGTATTCGCCGCTGAAGCAGCGGAAGAAGCCTTCGGGAACCTTGTCGAGGAACTCCTGCACGCCTCCGACTTTCCCGAACGAGAGCGGGACGGCTATGATGACCGCCGTGAAGAGAATCACGAACTGGAGCACGTCCGTGACCATCACCCCTCGGAGTCCTCCGAGAGAGGTGTAAATCACGCAGAACAGTCCGAGCGCGAGGATGGATGCCGTCAGAGGCACTCCGGCGGCCACTTCGAGAATCTTTGCCACGGGATAGAGGAAGGAGCCGGAGGTGAACACGGACACGGCGAGGAAGAGGTAGGTGTAGGTCTTTTGGGTAGCCTGCCCGAAGTTGTTTGTGATGTATTCGGCGGCCGTGAGCGCCCCGGTCCTGTGCCAGCGCGGCGCGATGAAGGTCCCGACGGCGAAGCCTGCCACGGCCATGGTCAGCTGGATGATGATTGCGGTGAGCCCGCAGGAGTAGGCTATGCTGCCCCAGACGACGAATGTTCCGGCGGAGAAGAAGCCCATGAAGAGCGACAGTCCGCTCATTGCCCACGGGATGTTTCCGCCACCGCCGAAGAACCCCTTGAGGTCCTTTCCCGACTTTGACAGGGAGATGCCCGTCGCAAGCACCGCGACGGAAAAAACTATTACGGTTATTATGTCCAGTATGCCCATAAGTATGTGTTTCTTCTTACTTTGGGCAAAGATAGACGTATGGACGTTATAAACGAGCCGAAAGGACGGGATAAATCAACGGGAACGTTCCCGAAATCTTGAAACCACGGGAAAGGCGGCGTCCCTGCCGGACGATGACGGCAAGGTTCAGCACTGTCCGAGAACCATATGCTCGACGAGAATCTTGATGCCTATACCTATAAGTATAATGCCGCCGATGATCTGAGCCTTTGAAGCCAGCCCCTTTCCGACAAGGTGCCCGGCCTTCACTCCGACGACGGAGAAAGCCAGCGTCACTATGCCGATTGTTCCGGCGGAAATCCAGATGTTCACCTCGTTCATCGCGGCGAACGAGACTCCGACAGCCAGAGCGTCGATGCTTGTCGCGACTGCCGCCATCAGCATGGATTTGAAGGCGAGGTCGTTCTTTTCCGGCTTTTCGGCCTTCTTGTCGTCCTTCTCGAAGGCTTCGCGAATCATGTTTATGCCGATGAGGGCGAGCAGTCCGAAGGCAATCCAATGATCCCACGCGCTGATGAGTCCCATGAACTGGATGCCGAGGAAATAGCCGATTACCGGCATAAGTGCCTGAAAACCACCGAACCAGAGCCCTACGATGAGAGCCTGTGAAAGCCCGGTTTTCTTCATTGACATTCCCTTGCAGATAGAGACTGCGAAAGCGTCCATGGAGAGGCCTGCGGCGAGCAGAAGCAGAGTGATAAAATCCATAATATTCCGTTAAAATCCGTTATAGTTGGCGAAAAGCGGCGCAAAAATACAAATTTTCTCCCATTTATTGCTTACCTTTGCGAGGATTTGTTTTAACCGGCGGAAGCCGTATATAATATAAGGAATACGATTCTAATTAAAACATATTTATATGAGAAAAAACATTTTTCTTGCATTGGGTTTTCTTGTCGCCGCATCCTCGTGCGTCAATAAGGAATATGACATAACCAAGCCTATTGACATGGACATGAATGTCGGCGGACAGATTGAGATTCCTCTGCCGGGCAAGGACAACACGTTTTCATATTCGCTTGGCGACATACTCCTTCCGGAGGACTCCGCTGACGGAATTCTGAAAAAAAATGCGGACGGAAGCTTCATGCTTTCCGTGGAGCCGACGGATGGAATAAACGAGAAATATGTCTTCGGGCAGATTGCGGCGGACGACTACGCTAAGAATGACAACAAGCAATTTCCGGCGGCGGATGTGGTCATAGGACAGGAC
>CAVBPI010000158.1:0-6030 GCA_963596955.1 bacterium
CTCCGGAACCGTTCCTCTCGACAGGATTGTCCTCATGGCCATACGGCTCATAAAATCCCGTCTGTAGTATATGCCCGGACGAGGACGGTCGCAACACCTTGGCATCCTTCTCACGTCGCTTTACAAAACACACCCGCGCACGAAATCACTTCCTGCGCGGGTGCAAACGTTGTTGTGTGTTGTTTGTGTATGTTAAGTAAGAGTTCGGTTAGTCACTCGTTGCTTCACCTCCGGTAATCTCGGTTCCCTCTTCCCAGTCCTTGATGGTAATCTCTCCGAGGGTAACCTCGTCACGGCCGACGAGGAGATTCACAGTGGTGTATTTCCCGCCTTCGAGCTTTATTCCGCTCGGGTGGATGTATTTATAGTCCTTGCCGTCGATGCGGACAATGATTACCCTGCAACCTTCCTGCGGGATTATTATGGACTCATACTGCTCGTTTTCCCTTACTTCCGGCAAAGGCATGCCGACATCCGCGGTCCGTACGCCAGGGGTGACGTCACGTGTGAAGTAATTCACTCTGGCCGTTGTGGCCACGGTCTGAATCGTCACTGTCTCCACGTTCGGAGTGCCGTGCCATTGGTCGCGGTAGCTAAGATTCACAATGAGCTTGGACATTACATGCTCGAATTCCAGCGCGACAGGGTTCTCCGTTGAGCGGACTCCATCCATGCGTGTGGCAACGAGCAGGTCGCTCTTTGTCTGGTCATTGACATCAATGCTGTAGTCCCCTGCCCGAAGGTCGGTTACGGCATCGGTCGTCGCCGGGTAAATTCCGATGAAATAGTGCGGATCTACGGGGTTTTTCCAAAGCATCTGTGGCTCAGCATTCCAGACTCCGCCCTTGAGTGTGTTCAGTGAGTTGTTCACCACGCGCCCGTCAGCTGAAGCTGCAGCCGAAGGGGTGTCTGTCCATGCATAGATGCTGATAACATCCCCTTCCGTGAACGATTCTTCGCCGGATTCATTTGTGCTGACGCGGGTTCCGATTTCGGTAGCCACGGTGATGTACTTCGACGGCTCGGCCGGTTTCTCGTCCTCAGTGACATTTACCGCCTTGTTGCATCCGGCCACTGCCACTGCCATTCCGGCCAGTGCGAGTATATAATTGTTAATTTTCATGTTCTTCATTCTATTAGTGTAATTGTCAGAATTTCTGTTCGGCCTCTCCTCCCGGGATTACTTCCGGCTCATTCCAGCTCTTGACGCTGATGTTGCGCGCGAGAGTCAGTTTGTCCTTGCCTATCTTGAGGTTCATCGTGTAGGCATAGCCGCCCTCGAAGCTGATGCTCGCTGACGGAACGACATAGGAGTGGCTGGTTCCGTCCTCCATTGTCACGATGATGGCCTCTTCGCCCGGCTTCTGCCCGAGGTATGGGAAGAAAATGCCCTCATAGCAGTCGTCGCCGGTCTTGTGCATGATGACATCAAGTGTCATGGCATCTGCCGGAATGGATACCGCACCGGAAGATTCGAGGTCGCAGATGATGGTGCCGGCGGTGCGCTTAATGGTCACCGACTTGACAGGCATCTCCATGCCGTCGAACTGGTTGCCCTTTGTGATGTTCACGGTGAGCTTCACGAGCGCGTGGCGGAAGTTCACTGCAATGGCGCTGGCCCAGTCGAGATCCGTGTATGGCGCGAAGTCGTCGTCCGTGAAGCACACGAAGTCGGCTGCGTCAATGCCTGCGGTCTGGTCGGCAGGAATGTCGAACGCGACGATGTTTCCGGCAGTTGCGGTTGTATATGGCGCATAGGCATAGACCGCCGCATGGTCCTGGGCGTTCTTCCAGAGCATGAGCTGTGATGCGGTCCATTTCCCGTTTCCGTCGTTGGTCCAGAGGATGTTCGCTGCCGTGAACATATCTCCCGTTCCGTAGTCGATGTAGAGACCGAGGTTTTCACCCTCATAGTCGCTTGTCCCCGCCTTTGTGAGCGGAGCCGCAATCGTGGTGTTCACGCGGACAATCCCGTCGGCAGGGAAGTTCCCTTCCTGCGCCTTCTGCTCCTTTCCGCATCCGGAAGCTGCGGCAACGAGTGCCATTGCGGCAAATATATATTTCAGATTTTTCATAATCGTTGTCTTTCAGTCGTTTAACTTATTTCGCCGTAATGTCGTGGGTTGAGGTGCCTTCTGATCCACCGATGACCCCGAAGTCCATCGTGTTCTTTGCCGCGACATAGCTGCACCTTACAGTCTTGGCGTTGCCCCCGTCATATCCGAGGAATGCGCCGGCCTGTGACGGACCGTATTGGTCGGCTTCGGTGTATTTCTTAGGAACCGTGACTTCTCCCACAGCCCTGCAGTCCGTTGCCGTGGCGTTTGCCATATATCCGGCCAGGCCTCCGACATGATGCTGATACCAGTCAAGTGCAGAAGTCGTTTTTCCATACACCGTGCAGTTGTTGAGCGTGCAGTTGCTTTGCTCCTCTCCTTCGCCTCCATTAAAATATCCTACGAGACCTCCGCAGTTCCAGTTCGTTGCCGTCACGTCCGCATACGAGACACAGTCCGTTATGTCGCCTGTCCCTTCATGAGCTCCGGTAAGTCCACCTACGGCATAGTACCCTTTCACGCTTCCCCTTACAGAGCAGTTGTAGCAGGAACTCCTGAACAGAGCGCCGGCAATGCCGCCTGTGCATTGGTCACCGGCTATGGTAACATCGGCAGTACAGTTGCGGACTATAGTATAGTTTGCTTGTCCGACGATCCCTCCGAAACCTCCGTTGGCTTTTTTGAGGGGGCCGAGTCCATTGCTTGTCACCTTGCCGCTGACATGACAGTTGATGATTTCAGGATCATCTGAGGTCGAACCTCCGGACTTGGAGATGGTTCCAATCAGAATGGCGGCAAACTCGTCAGCCTTGACATCGGCGTCGATTATGGTCAGGTCGCTGACTATGAATGACGATGCCGCGCCGAAGAATCCTGCGGACTCTCCTGTGCCGCTCTTGTCAATTTTCAGATTCTTGATGGTCTTGCCGTTACCATAGAAATGACCATGAAGAACCCTTCCTTGGAAGTCTTTTTGATAGTTAATAGGTGTCCACTCCTTGCCGGCAAGGTCGATGTCGTTGGTGAGCTTGAAATGCCTTCCGTTGCTCAGGTCGTTGACAACTCCAGAATTGATGACCTGTGCGAGGCAGGCAAGGTCCGCTCCGGAGGTCATGAGGAACGGGTCGGCCTCGGTGCCGCTGCCCTGAATGTCCTTGATTGCTGAAACCGAGCCGTCCCAGACAGCGAATGTCGTCGCGTCTGTGTCGCCGTCAGGCAGCGTGGCGTCGTTCCAGTCGTTCACCTTAATCGGAGAGGCGAGCGTCACGACACCCTTTCCGACCTTGAGCGCAAGCTCATAGCTGTGGTTAATCTCAAACAGGGTCTCGGTCGTTGCTTTCCACTCGTAATCAGTGCCGTTTATCTTAATCGTCACCGTGAAGCCGTTCGCCGACAGCGTTGAAGGAATCACAATGCATTCGTACTCGGCCTCTGCCTTCTTCGTCCCGAGTTCGCCCGGGGTGAAGGCTGTTTCGCATGGAGCAATCGTCTTGTCCATAGTCGCCTGTGCGGTAGCGTTCTGTTGCCATATTCCGTCATACACGAGGAAGTCGTACTTGTTAGTGAAATTTCCAATCTGGATGTCCTCTATCGGATTCGTGGCCGTTCCCGGCACGGCGTTGAACTCATCGTCGAGTGTTACCTTGACTTTGAGCTTTGCCTTCATGTGTGAGAACTCCACCTTGATGTCTCCGTCTGTCGGAAAGAACTGCTTAGGAGCCATATAGAGCAGGTCGGTAGCCTTGATTTTTGTCGGAGTCGTCTGATCGGACACGAGGCTGACCGTGAGCTTAGAGAAGTGGTTCTCCGCTAATACGTTGTTGTCGCAGAAAATGGCCGTAGCGGTCACTGGTGAGCTTGAGTTTGCCCAGAGCATCTGGAAATCTTCGTCCGCAGTTGCGCCTGTAGAGTTTATGAGTCGGCTCTTCCATTCCCCGTTTTTGAGAATCATGGCCGTGTAGTAGTTGTACTGGCTCTTGGCAGCGTCGGAGACGCGCAGCATGAATGTCCGGATGTCATCGGCTGCCGTGATGCCTGTGTTGCCGCTTGCCATGGACGGAACCACGTGCATACGCTGTCCCGGACCAGTCTCTTCTGGTGCGTTCTTGGTGCAGGCGGCAAAGCTGAGAGCCGCGAGAGCAAGAACCATCGAACAATAAATCGTTTTCTTCATTTTTTATATGAGTTTATATTTATTTTATTTCCATATCGTCGGGAACATATATCCCCGTATTCTAATTCTCCGGGTTGAGGATTGTTCCGTCGAAACTCCATCCTTCCGTCCACCCGTTGATTTTGAACGGATTGACGTACATATATTCACGGAGTTCGCTGACTTTCAGCTTGAGGATATATCGTCCCGACTGAACCATCACCGGAGCCTCGATGCTGCATTTCATCGTCTTTCCGTCCTTCATTGTGACCGTCATCCTTATTGCCGAGCTTGACTCATTCATGACCGTCGGCATCACCCTCATGGCTTCAGTCGTGACTTTCCCGTTTTCGGCGGATATGAATTTCGGGCTGCGGAGCCCGACCGCAATTCCGTTCACCGTGGCTCCGTGTCCTTCGCCATTGACGTCCATGAGGTTCACTCCGGCGGCCATGTTGAGAAATTCCATCTGAATGGCGCTGACCGTCTCCGCCTCGTCAAGTTCCACGGTAAGTTCCGGGAGAAACGGGCTTACTCCAGCGCGGACCAGCTGATGACCGTTGCCTCCGACAATGACGTCCGCCGAATATGCAAACGCCTCGTGAGGATTGACCGTGAGGTCGGAAAGGCTCGCGACGGGTTCTGCGTCGTCAGAAACGGAATATGGCTCCGTCATGTTCACGCCCCCGGCAAAGCGGTACTGCCCCTCGTTCAGGAGGAAGCGCTCGCGTGCAAGTCCTTCCGCGTCGGTGAAGCGGTGAGTGGTTGAGGTCTTGGCGGAATTGTCGTGTATGCTGAGCAGGATGTCGTTGATTTCGGGCTGAGCGTCCGTTGTCTCGTCCCAGTAGAGTTCAAGGCTTATGGACTGAGTTCCGTCGGTTCCCGCGCCGTGCGTTACCTTGATGTCGCAGGCGGAGGCCATGAGCAGGGCAGGGAGCAGCCATGCCGTCATTATATATAGGTGTCTTTTCATCGTCCGGACTTTTTGCAGTTTTTGTCAGGGAGGGAGAATGTGAGGCGCACTCCGCTTTCCCAGATGAAGTTGTTTCTGTGGTCGTCGGCAGGGAGCGCGTCGATGTGCCTGCCAGTTCCGAATGTCAGACCCGTGAACAGCCCGGCTCTCATCCACGGAAGCACCGCGTAGCCGGCCTGAACGCGCCCTCCGGCTCCGAACTGCCAGTTGCCTGCATTGAAGACCTGGGTCTTCGCTGCCATGGTCCGTATCTTTGCCTTCGGGCCGAGGGCCGATATGGCAGGGGAGAGTTCAAGGCTCCATTTTCCGTCCTTTGTCGCAGGGATGAGGGCGAGGATGTCGAAGTTGAGGCGCAGTCCGTAGTTCTGCCAGAGGACAGAGCTTTCGAGGTCACGGTAGTAGCCGCCTTCTTTTCCGAGGACAGCCGCGCGGAACTGCTCACCGTCGTTTGAAAGCCACAGGTTGGCCTCCGAGCAGCATTCCCTTGCTGTCATGCGTGCCCCGCCGAGTCCGGCAAATGCTTCAAGTGAGAGCCAGCTGTTGAATCTGTAGCCGGTGAACAGGCTTCCCGAGCCTCCGGCGTGCGAGCCGCCTGCCCCGAAGCTACTGAACGAGCTCTCGGCGAAGGCAAGGCCTCCTTCAACGCCGGCGTACCAGCTTCCTTTGCAGCTTCGGTTCTTTTGTATGTTGATGTCTGCGTCTTTAGTCTCTTTAACCTCTTTGGCTGAGGCTTTTTCAGGGACTGTGGCGGATGCATTTTCAGAAGGCTCCTCTGAAGTGTTTTCGATTGCAGTTTCAACCGCGGTTTCTGTGGCGTTTTCAACGGGTGTCTCCGCAACCGGTTTCGC
>CAVBPI010000159.1:0-2987 GCA_963596955.1 bacterium
CAGAAGGCTGGACAGCCTACGCCGACCACATCCAGGAAGAGCAGTAATTTTTCTGAAAATATTCCGAAAATCACTTGCACCTGAAGCAATTATTGCTACCTTTGCAACTAGAATGTAAACATAGGCGAAAGCAAGCCGCCTGCACAAAAAAAACAGAGTGTTCATTTTTCTTATGCGAATAAGATTATGCACTCTGTTTTATTTTTTAGGATATGCGGATGATGTACTTCAAGCGAACTCCTCTCTGCTCTCGCCCAATCAAATAAAACAATATGTTTACATTCATTCTACTTTTATGTGCAGACGAGAGACTTTGCGAAGAGCGCAAGGAAACTCACAAGAAAATCTTCGTCAGAGGACACTTTCGTGTCGTTTCGGGCAAGAAGATTTATGTAAAGGCACATTATCGCAAGCGATAACGCCTTGAAAACCTAATGGTTTTGTCTGTTTCCATCCGCATGAGTAGTCGTTCCGAAAGGGGCGGCTACTCTATTTATGCAGGAGCATAAGGCTGAAATGCTTGGCGGCGAAGTGGTTGAAGGTTATTATGTTGCGGGGAGCCTGCTGAGAGGTGGCGGTTGGGAGTCTGTCGGGACGGATGCTGTCAGAGCCGCTGCCGAGGAGCTGGAATTGGTTGGGGAGGAAGCCTTGGAGGAGGCTGGAGGCTGCGAGGTGGAATCCGGTGGAGGAGGACGAGAAGCCCTCGCCGAAGACATGCTTCCAGAGGCCTTGAGGGGTGCCCTGCCAGAGACCGTTCAGGCGCTCATAGACAGCATCGTTGTGGGAGGACTGAAATTCATCGTGAAAAGGCTGCGATTCCCGTAACGAGCCTTCGGGAAAGGGCTGAGACTTTCGGGAAGAATCTTCGGCAGAGACGCCGGAGCAGGCTTCAGGGCAGACTCCGTGACGCCCGGTCAGGACAAAGTCTATGTCACACATCGCCAGACCTGCTTTTCCGAGCATATCTTCAAGAATGGCAGAAAGTTCCTCCTCCTGACATTTCTCGTCCGGAATGTATGCCGTCCTGACCGCGACAACTTCCACCAGCCGCCCATTTTCTGCGGCGCGGCCGTTCATGGCCGGAGAAGTCCCTGCCACAGAAGCGTCCGCAGAGCCCGGCTTCCCTGACATTACCGGGTCGGCACCGTCGGCCTCAAGCACGAACGAGGCGGCGGCCTCACCCGCCTTGCAGGCATCCCTCAGGATTCCGCCGCGGCGCTGAACCTCACGCGCGTCCGGAGAAAGCTCGTCAAACGCCCCGACCAGCGCATTGCTTATCCTCCCGAGCCGGAGCTGCGTCATTGCATCGGCAAGCGCGTCCTCGAACGAAAGGCATTCCTGAGACCATGTGCAGTTATAGCCATGGGTGCCGGTCCTGAGCGCAATCAGCGAACTCAGAGTGTTGTGGGTCGATTGCATGAAATTCGTCGGCTTCACGCTCTCTCCACCGTTCTCGCAAACGGCGTTCAGCACAGGTTCCATGTCGGCGACGCTGCCCAAGGAAGTGCCGGTGACAATGGCGTCCGGATGCTCCAGCCCCGCATTTCTGAGCGCCGTGAGAGAGGTCGCGAGGGCGCGTTTCATCAGCTTGCCCATGCGCCGTCCCTCCATCGGAGTCAGAAACGCCGAATAATCGGAGTAAGCGTCATCCGAAGGAATCATGCTCATCGACTTTATGTATATATGCCTGTCAGTCATAGTCTTATATTTATTTTTCAGCACGGGACTCTTCCGGTGCATCATATCTTGAAAAAATGAGCGACGAATCATTCCCTCCGAAGCCGAACGCATTGCAGAGGACATTGTCCAGACGCACGCTCCCCTCACCGACATAAGGCACAATCGTGTCAGAACCGGATTCCTTCCAGCCGAGGCTTACGGGAATGAAAGAATGTGCCAGCGCAAGCAGGCAGAACACGGATTCAATTGAGCCGGAAGCACTTGTCGTGTGCCCCGTGAACGATTTTGTGGAAGACACCGGCAGACTGTCAAATGCAGAAGACGCAGGCAGGTTTTCCGATGACCCGCAGGACGATGACCCGCAGGCCGAAGAATCCGAGCCGAAGCGGAGGCGGTCACCGAAAACCCTGCGGAGTGCGGCAGACTCGCTCGCGTCGTTATTGGGCGTCCCTGTCCCGTGCGCATTGACATAGCTGATGTCTTCCGGAGAGAGCCCCGCCATCGCAAGAGCCCTTGTCATAGAAAGATACGCGCCCTCGCCGTCCGGAGACGAGGCTGTCTGGTGAAAGGCGTCGCAGGCATTGGCATAACCGGAAAGACGGGCGATAATCCTCGCGCCGCGCCTCCTTGCGTGTTCCTCACTTTCAAGAATCAGATAGGCGGCCCCCTCGCCGAGATTCAGCCCGGCACGCGAGCGGTCAAAGGGACGGCACCGCTCACGGTCCAGAATCATCAGGGAGTTGAAGCCGCTGTGATGGAACGACGATAGGCACTCGCTGCCGCCTGCCGCCACCGCATCCGCCTCGCCGGCAAGAATCATGTCGGCGGCACGGATTATCGCGTTTGCAGCCGAGGAGCAGGCAGTTGAAGGAGTCATCACGTCGCTGAACCGCCGTCCGAAATAGCCGGCGCTCAGCATGGTCGTCGCCCCGCAGCCCTGAAGCGGAATGTACTCGCGGTGACGTTCCGAAGTCAGGAAATCGCGCCAATACAACTCAGTCTTTTCCATTCCGCCGACGGTCGTGCCGGAAATCAGCGGCAGGCGTAGCTCTTCCGGCAGCCCCGATTCGGCCAGAGCCTCGCGAAGAGCCTTTATCCCGAGCAGCGCAGTGCGGTTCATCGGGACATCCCGCGCGATTCCTAGTTCTTCCCGTAGCTGTCCGTCGCTCAGCCCGACCTCTCCGACCGGCAGTTCATCATGAAAGGTGCGGAGCCAGCGCATCCTTCCTATGCCGGAGCGCCGCTCACGAAGGCTGCACAAAGTCTCCTGTTTGTCCCCGCCTATGGCCGAGACCACCCCGCTGCCT
>CAVBPI010000159.1:2997-6024 GCA_963596955.1 bacterium
ACTATATTCATAAGCTGTCACTGATGGGTTGGGGCGCGCTGAATGCCACCCCGATTACCGGCTTTCGCCGGCTACTTAGTCCTGTGCTGTGAAATATAGTCGGCCATCACCGCAACCGACTTGAACACATCCTTGCCCTCGGCCGGTGAGGCGAGGCGGATGCCGTACTCCTTTTCGAGAAGCACGATGAGTTCGAGCGCGTCAATCGAGTCGAGCCCGAGCCCCTTGTCAAAAAGAGGCGCGTCATTGTCGATGTCGTCGGGCGTCATGCCCTCAAGGTTCAGAGCGGAAATCATCTGCTCCTTCAATTTTACGATAAAATCTTCCATATATTCATTTAATTTTATATCAATATATTCATATCCCCGGATTCATCCGTCTCCGCACCATCGCGTTCGAGGAGAAAAACATGGGCCTCAAACACATCGTCGTCCGAACATTCGAGCCATCCGCAGAGAGCCGAGTTCATGCCCCTGTCGTCAAATTCGCGCCTTACGGCGTTAAGAATCGCGGACTCGTCATAGTCATCGGCGATGAAGAACATCGTTTCGCCGTACCATTTATTGCGTATGGCTATCTCGCCGCAGACGATGTTCGGAAGGGTATATACGAACAGGGACGGGCTCGGAAACCAGTTGCGCGGGTCTGAAATGGTCTTCTGATAGTGGCGGTCATTGCAGAGCGAGGCGCTTCTGTTCCAGAAAATCACGTCCCTGTCCTGCCGCGAGGCCGGCCTGTCACCGGGTTCAGCCCTGTTCAGCAGCAGTTCGGAAGCGACGAAGCCAAGACGGGAAAGCGTGTCCATCTTGAAGAATTTGGGATAGTCCGTTCCGAGAGTGCGGTAGGCGGCGCTCAACAGTTCGTGACCGGACGGAGACTTGGCCCGGGCGTCACATGAGTCAGAGTTTTCGTTGTTTCCGCCGTCACTGATTTCCAGAGGCTTGCCGTTAATCGAGATACTGGTCGGGCTGATATCTATGCGTCCGAGGACTCTGAGCCGCGCGGCTGCGGAAGATTCGCCGCCTTCCGCCACAGGACTTCCGGCATCCGCCACTTCCTCGTCGCAACCGTTTGCCCTAACCGACACCACGCGCCGCGTGTCATTCAGCCTGAACGCTACAGCGGCATTGCAGCCGCCGAAGCCCGAAATCAGCTTCATGAAAGCACGCTTATCCGTGTGCCTCAATTCGTTGGAGACATTAACCGGGCATGACACGCCCATATTCTCAAAGCCACGGGTAGGCAACACCAGACCGCGCTCGACCGCGCGCATGGAAAGCACAGTCTCCAGGACCCCGGCCGCACCCATAGTGTGTCCGAAAAAACCTTTCAGCGAATTGACCGGCACATCCGACAGGCCGGCACGGGAAAGGGCGATTGATTCCATCTCGTCATTGTAGGCCGTGGCAGTCCCATGAACGTTCACGAGAGCAAGCTCCTCCGGAGCGACCACGCCCCCATTCTGATTAAGAGATGTCCAGGCGGAGGAATCCCGCGTGAAGATATCTTGAGAACGAGTTCCGGATGACAGTTCGGAGTCTTTGAGCAAGTATCTGAGAGCCTGATAGCTCCCCTCCCCGGTTCGGGATGGGCCGGAGATGTGGTTCGCGTCGTTGCGTATGCATCCGTCGAGGATTTCCCAGCAGAGTGCCGAGGCTCCGCATCTTTCTGTGCCGGAACCGCCAGTCTCAAGCCCCGGCCGGCATCCTCCCCGGTATTCTCTCAGGTCTCCGGCCCGACGTTCACCCCGACATTCACCTCGACATTCACCCCGGTCTTCGCCGCCGAAAGCTCCAAGCACCACTGTCGCGGCCGCCTCGCCGAGGTTGAGTCCGCGCCTGTCACGGTCGAAAGGCCGGCATGGCTCCGGGGAAAGCGCCCTGAAAGACTGGAATCCGGAAACGATGAAGCGGGACTGGCAGTCCGCACCGATTACGACAGCAAAGCGGAAAGCCCCCGAGCGGAGAAGCCTCACCGCCTCAATCTCGGCGCAGACTCCTGATATGCAGGCGTTTGAAATCACCACCGGGGTATTCCTGTTCCCGAACCATTCCGAGATGCGCCGTGCCGAGGAGGCAAGCGGCAGCTTCTCGTCAAGGCAGGCGTCCCGGAGGGAAAGATCCGCCCCGATGCCTTCAAGTTCGGCGACATTCCCTTTCGTGGAGGAAAAAATGAATATGACATCGTCCGAAGACGGGTCAATCGAGGTTCCGCGGAGCGCCGTCTTTGCGGAGAGGATGGAAATCATTTCGAGGAAGGAATATTTTTCAGGCTCATATATTCCCTCATTCTCAAGGACCCCGCGCATCTTCACGCGGTCAATGAGCGAGGCCGCAAACGGCTCAGGCACTCCGAATGTTCCGGAAGGATGCAGGGACACGCCGCTCCTGCCGCCGAGAACCGCGTCGAGGTTTTCAGACGGCGTCAGTCCGAGCGGAGACACGATGTTGTCCGCCACCACATTGATATGTATCCTTTTTTCCGAAGTCATCGTTTCATCATTCTCATACTGCCGTCATTGCCCCTCCACCTTCCGCCTCATTCTGCCTGACGGCTATCTTTATCGTTCCCTCCGCAATCTTATTACCCTCACTATCAAAGACTTTCGCATCAGCCATCGATATTCCGAAAAACTCGCTGCGGATTACGACCTCCGTGCGCAGCCGCTCCCCCACCACTGGGCTGGAACATACGCGAAACTTCCTGAGCGCACCAATAAAGCCGATTTCCACAGGCAGCCCCAGCACATATTTGTTGTAATAGCCCGTCCTCGCGGCACAGGTCTGCGCGACATTCTCGGCAATTCCCTCTGCGGTAAGGCGACCGTCCTCGACAAATATGCAGTTCAGCCGCACCTCGAACTCCGTCACGGCGCCAGTATCGGTGAATTCCGTCAGCGTGTCAATCATAAGCATGGGAGGCCTCTGCGGTAAAATGTCCCGTATGTCAATGTTTCTCAAATTCATACTAATAAGCGGAGGGTCATTCACTCCCAAAATTCATAGTAATTGAACCATTGTTCCGGAT
>CAVBPI010000160.1:0-6019 GCA_963596955.1 bacterium
GTCGTTTTTGAGGGAGTGGGCGCCTTGGTAGCCGCGGTAGCCGTGGAGGCCGTCGGGATAAATCATCAGTTCAAAGTGCTTTCCAGACTTCTGGAGGGCGTCGATGAGGATAAGGGTGTTCTGGAAGTGGACGTTGTCATCGCCGGTGCCGTGGGTGAGGCGGAGCATTGCCCGGTCGGTGCTGAAGTCTGACGGATAATCATTTACATAGTTCAGGGCACAGGCACGGGCGTAGCCTTCCGGATTGGTCTCCGGGGTCTCCATGTAACGCTCAGTGTAGTGCGTGTCGTAGAGCGCCCAGTCATAGACCCCGCCGCCGGCGATGCCGCAGCAGAACTTGTCGCTGTGACGCATCACGAGCATGGTCGTCATCGTGCCGCCGAAAGAGAAGCCCTCCACGCCGATGTGCGCGGCATCCACATAAGGCTGGGCCGCAAGATAGTCCGCCCATTCGCAGAAGTCGCTGACTGGCCAGGAGGTCACATCCTTGTAGGCCATGTCCTCCCCTGCTCTGCCGTTGTGCCCGGCCGCCCGCGAGTCACAGACAATCTTGATGATCCCGTTCTCGGAGAACCACTGGTTGGCCTCGCTTGGGGCACGCCATTGGTCGCGTACATACGGGGTGTCCGGGCCGCCGTAAATCTCCATCACGACAGGATATTTCGTCGCCCCGGACGGGTCGAATGACTTTGGATATGTAATCAGCGCAGGAAGCGTGAATCCGTCTTTCGTCGTCATTGAGATGAGCTGAGGAAGGGCATATTGCGATGCGTCGAAATTGTCGAGAGTGAAATCCTTCACAGTCTCAGTGGATATGACCTTCCCGTTCTTCAGCGAGTAACGCATTTCCGCTGTAGGGGTAGTGGAGTTGGAAATATATGCCGTAAATGACTGGGCATCATCAGCGAATGTTATTCCAGCGGCATTCATTTCAAGCGGAGTGAGAGCCTTCAGATTCGATGCCGATGAAGCAACCAGAACAGAAGAAGTGCCGGCAGAGGCGGCTCCCGAGTCAATCGCGGAGGATGGCGCGAAAGATTTGCGTGAGCGCTTCACGGACACACGCGGGATATCCACGGAGAACACGGTCACGCGGGGAGCGCCGTCAATCTTCGCCGAAAAATAGAGCTTGCCGCGCTTCTCGTCGGCCTTCAGCACGGTCGCCGACCAAAGCCTGCTGTCAGTGAGGCGCCTCACGAGAGTCCCGTCGTATGAAATGTAGTAAATCTGATCCCAGCCGGTCTCGAAGCGGCGTGCGACATAAAGTCCGTCACGGCCGAATTCCATGCTCTCGAACCAGTCGAGCCATGTCGGATATTTCTCATTGTAAATCAGCCTCTTGGCTCCGGTCGAAGCGTCAATAGCAAAGAGATTCAGGTTGTTCTGAATCCTCGGAAGGGTCGGGACATAGAAATCGCGGCTGTCCGCGCTCCAGAACGGGATGCCGAAATAGCCGTCACAGACGTTGCCGTCACCGTAGGAAGACGCTGTGGTGCAGCCCTCGGTCGCAGTCCGGGACGTTCCGCCCATAATCGGAAAATCTGCCCAGACGATACTGCCGGAACAGTCTGCCGACGATGAGCCGGCGGTGTCTTCGGGCAGTCCGGCCGGAATGGAATCGTGACCTGCCAACTCACAACCGCTTACATCCACAATTCCTATGCGGACAAGCGGATTCGCCTGCCCTGCCTTCGGATAGCGGGTGTTGTTCAGATGGCCCTGATACCCGGCATGGTCAGGCGCAGAGACATCGTGGCCGGCAAACGGGGAATATATCGGGAAATACGGAACCGCAGTGTTGTCGAAGCGGTAGAATCCTATGCGACGGCTGTCCGGAGACCACCAGAAAGCCTTGTAGCGCGATGCCCGGCCAAGAATCTCCTCATAATAGACCCACGAAGCGAATCCGTTGAGAATCAGTTCGCTGCCGTCATTCGTCAGGCGCCGTTCCTCTTTTGTCGCGACATCCTCAATCCAAAGGTCATTGCCTCGGGTAAACGCGATTTTCGTCGAGTCAGGCGAATATGTCGGATTCACCCTCATCTGAGAACTCAACTTTCCGTCACCGGCCTGCGCCGCCACAGTCCAGCATAACAAGATACTAAATATAAACTTCTTCATATCCTATAACATTTCTATTTCATGTACGCCCAAACCTTTATTGCCCGTCATCACCTGAACAGTTCATCCTTGAAATTAACCAGATATACCTTCTCGACAGCCCTCGTCAGCGCCGTGTAGAGCCACTTCAAATCGTCAAGCGTCAGGAAATCCTGCCAGAAGGCGTTGTCGATGAACACGCAGCGCCACTGTCCGCCCTGAGACTTGTGGCAGGTCAGCGCCTCAGCATACTTGAGCTGCAGCGCGTTGAAATACTTATCCTCACGCACCGCCTCCCAGCGCTTCTTTTTCGAACTGATGTGCGAATAGTCCGCATCCACGCCTATGTAGAGCTGGTTCTGCTGTTCGTAGCCGAGCGATGCGGACTCCGAATCCAGCGTGTCCAGAATCACCTTCGCAGTAAATTCCTGGTCATTATAGTCCGGGAGGAGCAGGCGTGCCTGGGCAAAATGCAGTCCGTAGCGTTCCTCATATCCCGAAATCTTCAGCAGCTTCGCTATGTCCCCGTTCGCGATGTAGTCAACCCCCTCAAGCTCCTCACAAAACTGATAGCAGTTCTTCACAATCATCAGCTTGTCGCCCCTCACCAGCCTCTCCTCCTTGAACTGAACCATCGAACGGACACCCATATTGTACTTTATCGCCCTTTTGTTCGAGCGGCAGAGAATCACAGTGTCGTCCTCCCCGTAACGGGAATATGCGTCGCCGAGGCTCTCGATGAGCTCGCCGCCCCCTATCCTCGAAACATCGTCATATCCATGAACCGACAGGCCGACGTCCTCATATTCAAACATATCCTCGCCGTACTCGGAACGGGTTATGAGTTCGCGGAGCCTCGTCGCGTTCGCAAGAATCCCCGACTCCTTCTGCTGTCGCACGACCGTCGTCAGAGTGCAGAACACCGTGCCTCCCATCATGGCCATATACTCGCGGGAAAGCGCCGGACTGCAGTCCATCCCGACAGGAGGGAGCTGCGCGGCATCGCCGATGAGCACCAGCTTGCAATCGACACCGCCGCGCACGAAAGTCACGAGGTCGTCAAGAAGGTTTCCGCTGCCGAAAAAAGTCGTGGACTGCTGCTGCCCGCCCTCTATGCCGATGAGCGACACCTCATCTACGACGAAGAGCGTGTCCTTGTCCTTGTTCGGGGCAAGCGAGAACTGCCCGTAGCCGTCCCCTCCGACAGACTTCTGACGATAGATATGCTTGTGTATGGTGGCGGCAGGACGTCCGGAATAGTTCGAGAGAACCTTCGCCGCACGCCCCGTTGGAGCGAGGAGCACTGTCTTGACTTTCAGTTCATTAAGAGTGTTGATGACAGCGGATATGGCGGTGGTCTTTCCTGTGCCGGCATAGCCGTTCACTACCATGATGTCGTCGTCCTGTCCGACAAACGCCGACATCATGCGGAGGAAATTGTCCTGACAGGGAGTTGGCTCATATTTCAGATGGGAACAAAATCCCTGATACAAAAAGTCCGCCTTGCCCATTACCTTGCCTTCCTGTTAAAGATGAGATAGACGACTATCAGCACCGGATAGATTTCAACACGGCCGAGGAACATATTGAAGGTGCAGACCAGCTTCGCGGTCACCGGCATAGCCGCAAAGCTGTGAGTGTCGGCGATTGTGCTCACGCCGAGGTTTCCTATGCTCGCCATCGCCGCAGCCGTGGCATCCGCCCCTCCGAGTCCCGTCGCAAGGAGAATGATGACGGCAAGAATCATCAGGAGAATGTATATCGCGATGTAAATCAGCACCGAATTGACGGCGGTGTCGGTCATCATGTGGTTGCCCACGCGCACGGAATACACGGAGTTCGGGTGCAGCCGGCGCTTGATTTCGCAGCCTATGGACTTCACTGCAATAAGCACCCTGTCCGACTTGAGACCGCCCGTAGTGGAGCCCGAACAGCCGCACTGGAGTCCGCAGTAGAGCAGAAGTACGGAGGCGAGCATCGGCCACGCGGTGTTGTCAACGGTCGTCAGACCCGTCGTGGTGATGAGGCTTATGACATGGAAAGTACTGTCAAACAAGGCGTTGCCGAATGAGGAATATCCTCCCTTCGTCATCAGCGAGACCGTCACGAGAAGCGATGCGACGACGATGGTTCCGAAATAGAAGCGCACGACAGGGTTTCTGAAAACCTTGAGCGAGCCGGTAGTGACGAAAGTGAATATCACCCCGAAGTGCAGGGCAGAAATTGCCATGAAGAACATAACTATCAGCTCGATGAGGCGCGAGTTGTAGAAGCCTATTGAAGCGTTGCGGGTGCTGAAACCTCCCGTCGCCACGGTGCTGAATGAATGGTTGACGGCGTCGAAGAAACTCATCCCGGCAAACCACAGGAGCAGGGTCTCCGCGAGGGCGAGCGAGAGATAGACAAGGCAGATTATCCAGACTGTGCGCGAGGAACGGTAGCGGTAGCCTTCGCGGGAAAGCGACGACAGCTCAAGGTTCGTCATCCTCAGCCTGAACGGGCTGGCCTCGGGAAGCACGAGAAGAAGAAAGACGATGACTCCCAGACCGCCGATGAAATGGGTCGAGGAGCGCCAGAAAAGAAGGCTTTTCGGCAGCGCCTCCACGTCGCGGACAACGGTGGAGCCGGTCGTCGTGAATCCGGAAACGGACTCATACCAGGCATTTACAAGCGAGAACTCGCCTCCGTACAGGACGTATGGCAGCATTCCGAAAATGAAGGAGAGAATCCATGAGATGAAGATGATGAGGTAGCCGTCTGTCATCGTTATCGACGGGACTTTCCTGACGAATATGAAAGGAAAGGCGCCCACGACAAAGGTGATGAGGAAACTTATGGCAAGCGGGCCGAAAGCGGCGTCCATGCCGTTCACTATGGACACCAGCATTGACAAAAACATGAACAGGGCGCTCACTAAGAGTGCCTTGCCTACATTCACCGATATGACCTTGATGTTCATTAAAAATCCGGGCCGCCTTCTTCTTCCGGCTGATGCTGCTTCAATTGCTCTATCTTGGTGCGGAGGAGTTTCATCCGTCGCTTCAAATCAACGTTCTCTTCGGTTATTTCTGAAATTGCCCCGTTAAGTTCAGAAAGTTCGTCATCTCCGTCAAAATCATGGACATACCTCTTGCCGGTGGCACGATAGGCTGTCATTCCGGCGTTCATGCGCCGTATCGGCTCGACGAAATAGGACAGGAAGAAGAACAGCAGAAGCATGACCAGCAGCAGTCCGGCAGCTACCGACACCACTCCCGGCACGATGCTCCGGTAGAAGCTCTCCTGAAAAGTCTCGGAATTGGCCTCAAGGTCGTCGTAAATCGCGGCATTGAGCGTCTCAAGGTCGGAATGCAGACGGTTGAAGCGCGGCTGGAGCCTCTCGAAATACCACTCGCGGGAATCGATGAAGTCCGAGGATATTACATTCTGGAGTTCGAGCGAGGTGAGCATATAGGCCGAATAGGCGTATGCCACGGAATCCGCGAGAGGCAGCGCCCGACGCGAGGTCAACGACTGCTTGAGACTGTCGCAGTGGCTCAGGAAAAGTTCACGGTCGAACTCCGGCAGGATGTTGGAGCTCTCGTCGCCGATGAGCGCCAGAATCTTGAGGTTGTAGCTGTCCGTGATGGTCGCGAGCCGCTGAGAGACATTGAGGCTGTTGATGTTGGAAGCGATGAGGTCGGAGACATAGTTGCTCATCCTCCTGTACTCCGTCACCGATATGATGCTGGAGAGCATGAGGATGGCGGCGATGGAACTCATTCCGAGGATGAACTTCCCCCTCATCGTGAGTCTCCGCTCGCCTCTCCGCCCTATTTTCTTCCAATCAAAGCCCATTTCAATATCATAAAAAATCCAAATAAATGCTCAACTGAACAACTGAGGGAAAGGGGATGCATAAAAGGATGAGATGCAAGGC
>CAVBPI010000161.1:0-5522 GCA_963596955.1 bacterium
TCAATGAGGGACTTGGCGCATTTGAGGGCGGCCTGACTTATTGGTCGGGCGTATGGCGACCGACGGAGAACTCCATCATGCGCGACAATACGGGCGGTTTCAATGCGCCTTCCCGCGAGGCCATCTATTGCCGCATCCATAAGCTAGCTTACGGTGACAGCTGGAATTACAGCTATGAAGATTTCGTCACCTACGATGAAATCAATCGCAAGGCGTCCTCATCGGCTGCACCTCGTCGAAGTGCCGGCAGGAAAACTGGGTTCGTGCCTCTTCATCCGCCTGTTGTCGTGGGCAAATCCTGGAAGGATACCGCGAAGCATCAGTGACAGAACATAAACCCGAAATAAACTCTCGGACCGCGGACGAAATCGCTCTGGCGGGAGGTCACGTCGAGGAGCCAGTCGGCTTTCAGGACGAGATGCACTCTGGCCATCAGGGCGTATTCGGCGCCGATGAAAGGGGCGAGGGCCATGAAGGTGTATTTTCTGTAGGAGGTGGTGCCGTTGTCGAGGATGAAGTCCGCGGTGGTGTCTTGGAAGGTTGTCACGTTCTTCACTCCGCCTCCGCCGAGGGTGATGCCGGCGAACGGGAACCATCGGCCGAGGGGGAGGACACAGTCGATGAGCAGTCCGCCCCAGCCGGTGTGTTCGTAGCTGCCGTTCTTCCCGTAGCGGAGGTTGGAGGAGTAGCCTTCCGTGCCTATGCGGAGGTGCTTGCCGAAATGGATTTTCAGTGCTCCGCCTATGCCGAGGGGCAGTCCGCTTATTTTCGCTGTCACGGGAACACCGCCATTCGGGGGCGTGAATGTCACGTTTCCTGCGGAGACATAGCCGCTGTGGACCATCATGCCTCCGGAATAGCCCGAAAACGCCAGCGGGGATTTCCGGGGCCGGGCGTTGCTGCTGTCATGCTCCCGCGCCGCAGAACTCATTGCGCCGAGGAGAAAAAGGGCGGTCAGTGCCGCTGAATACCGAAGTGCTGCCATAGCCAGATATGGATTAACCTTGTTCCATATACTTTCACGCCGCAACACTACACTTTTTCATAGAGATTTGCAACAGGGCGCCTCGTTGTCGTTTTTTTACCGCCAAATGGCGGTGATGTGAGATTTTTGTCTTATCTTTGCCCATAACAAATTTTTTACATCATGAGAGAGCGCACGATTGAAGAGATTTTGCGGAGTCCGGAGGGGCGGACGCTGGAGTTCAAGGCGAGTCTGCCTAAAAATTCCGATTTGGCGAAGACCGTCGTTGCCTTTGCCAATGATGCCGGCGGGGAGATTATCATCGGTGTCGATGACCGTCATCGGGCGGTCGGGGTGCCGGAGGAGGAGCTGCCGCAGATTGAGGAGCAGCTGAGCAATATGATTTATGACCGGTGCTATCCTCCTGTGCTTCCGGACATTTCATTCCTTTCGACGGGCGGGCGCAGCCTCGTGCGCGTGAGGGTCTATCGGGGGAGTACGCCGCCGTACTACCTGAAGTCAGAGGGGAAGATTGGAGGGACTTATGTGCGTGTCGGCTCAAACAACAGGCTGGCGGATGAGGAACTTATCGGTGAGCTGGAGAGGCGGAGGCGGAATGTTTCGTTTGACGGGGAGGTTGCCTTGGAGAAGCCGCTGGCGGAGCTTGATTTCCGAGGTTTCAGGCGACTGTATGAGGAAAAGACGGGGGAACCCCTGGACGATTCGGCGTTGCAGAAGCTTGAGTTGGCGAAGGTCGAGAGGGGAGTGCTCTATCCGACGAATGCGCTTGTACTGCTCTCCGATGATGAGCTGCGCCGGCGCCTGTTTCCGAATGCGAAGATTGAGTGTGCGCGGTTCAAGGGAGTCAGCGCTGGCGAGTTCATTGACCGGAAAACCTACGACTATGGCATCGCTGAGCAGGTTGAGGATGCGTATGCGTTCGTCCTGCGGAACATCAGACAGTCCGGGTCGATTCAGGGGGTCTATACGGTGTCGCGTTGGGAATATCCGGTCAAGGCGCTGCGGGAGATTATCCGTAACGCCGTGGTTCACCGCCAGTATTCTTTGGCGGGAAAGGACATCAAGATTGCCGTCTATGACGACATGATTGAGATTACAAGTCCGGGGCTCCTGCCTCCGTCCATCGACTATTCCGACATGGAGAGCCGACAGTCGGACGCGCGGAACAAGGTCATTGCGCCGGTGTTCCGGAAGCTGGGAATCATCGACCAGTGGGGGAACGGACTGAAACTCGTGGCGGAGGAGCTGAAGGACTACCCGGAGATTCAGTTCCGCTGGCGTGAGGTGGGTCTCTCGTTTCAGGTGCAGTTTGTCAAGAAGTTCGTGGACGACATTGCGGACGTGGACACCGGGCACTTGTCGGAGCCTCAGGCCGTCTATCACTCAGCAAAGGAAAGGGCAAAAGACGCCGACCCTCCGTTCAATGAACCGCGGCAGTCGTACCGCTTCCACGCCCCGACGGCACCGGAAAAGCTGCTGCTCAATGAAATCGCGATAAACCCATCCGTGACCGTCCCGGAACTTGCCGCATCCGCCGGGCTGAGTCTCCGCAGCTGCGAGCGGCTTGTGGCCACGCTCAAGTCATCGGGAATCCTCAAGCGGGTCGGCTCAGCCCGCGGCGGACACTGGCAGATAAGGCCATAGCCGAACCAATCCACCCTACTGCTGAATCAGCAGCTTGGAGTTGATGTTGTCGATTGTGATGGTGCCGAAGCGCTCAAGGACGCTTTGGCCGAGGAGGAGGGGAGCCTTCTGGCTGTGGACTACGGAGGCATCGACATTGTGCAGGACCGCGTCGCCGATTTTCACCTCACGCAGGGTCACCGTGGTTCCCTCGGCTATGTCGCCGTTGGCAATCTGGTAGTACTTCTTGCCCATGATGTCCTCGCGAGAGAGCTGTCCGTTCTTCAGCATGAAGTTGGCCTCTACGGAGGATATTGTTACGTCGGACGCTCCGGTGTCGAAAATCATCTGGAGTTCCAGCCCGTTCACGCTGCACGGAACCTCGAAGGTGCCGCGACCCTTGCGATTGATGGCAATCTCCGTCGTGACGTGACTGTTCTCTGTCTCTGATTTTTCGGCCTCTTCCTGATGGAGGAAACGTTCCTGTCTTGCCTGTAATTTCTGCCGGTATTCGGAGACGAGCCCCCGGAAGTCTTCACGCTCACGGATGGAATCCAGGT
Organism: bacterium; assembly: GCA_963596955.1. Lineage (GTDB taxonomy): Bacteria > Bacteroidota > Bacteroidia > Bacteroidales > UBA932 > Cryptobacteroides. The sequence continues at coordinate 3,169 of CAVBPI010000161.1, forward strand.
CGGAGTCCTTTTCAATGTGAGGGAAGTCGGAATATCCTTTCTTGAACGCGGTTCTCAGTGCATCCACAGCCTCGTCAGGCCTTCCCATCAGGCTGAGCAGGCAGGCGCGGTCGTACAATGCCCCGCTCTCGGATTTAGTCCCGACAGAGCTTTCGGCATATTTGTTCATGAGACGCTCCGCTTCTTCGTCTTGTCCGAGGTAATGCACTGCGTACATCCTGCATGGGATATTGTATTCGGTAGTGTCCTTTGCAATTGTGCTGAAGTCATCCTCCGCACCGGACTTGTCGCCGCTTTCCAGACGCAGTTTTCCCCGCATCAGATAAATGTAACTGTAGTCTTTGTCCAAATCAATACCCGTGTCATAGCTTTTCAGCGCGGCATCGCTGTCTCCCATTTGTTCGTAGCACAAGCCTTTTGCATAGTAGCCCCACGCCGAAGCCGGAATGACCTCGATGATTTTTTCGGTGACGGCGAGCGCTTCTTCGTATTTTCCCAAAGATTTGAGGACTGATAGTTTCGCGCTCAACGCCGATGTGTTCTCCGGGTCATTTTCGAGCATTTTGTCGGCTATTTCAAGCGCCTTGTCGTAGAGGCCGAGTTCCATGTAGCACTTCGCGACTTCGTCTTGGCAGTCCAGCTCCATCTCGACTTTCCTGTATTGGCGGATTGCTTCCTCATATTCCCCGTTTTTCTGGAGCATGACGGGGAGCATGGCCTTGAATATATCCGGATTTTCGCTTTCTTTTGCCATAACCCGTATTTTCGCAATCGCGTAGGTCTTATGTTTGACCAATATGTTTAACATCTCATCATCGACAAGGTTAACATCGTTGTCTATCAGCTGGATAACGCAGTCAATCGCCTTGTCCGTCTCACCCTTGCCGTCGTAGGCCAGCGCCTCATAGTGCTCGACTTCCGCATAGTCCGGAGAAAGTGCGCGGCATTTCTCAAGGATTTCAATCGCGGCATCATAATTCTCCCGCTCAATCTGATTCCTCGCGAGTCCTACCATCGCGGCGGTGTCTCCCTCGTCCTCCTTGAGGCACTCGTTGTAGGCCGCATCGGACTCATCGTACTTGTCATTCACATACAGATAGTGCGCATAGGTTCTCAGAAAGTCCGGCAGGCTTTCCTTATTGTCCTTGCGTGCCAGGGCGACCGTGAGGCCCTGTTCCTCTTCCGTTTTCTTGAAGTCTCCGGAACTCGCATAGACTGCCGCTTTCCATGCGTGCAGGTTGGAGTTCGCAATGCCGGTTTTCTTCGGCTTGTTAACTTTTATCGCCCGGTTCAAGTCCGTTAGTGCCAGCGCATACTCCTCGGTGCTCTTATAGACCCGCGCTCTCAGGTAGAGCGCCTCCACATTGTCAGGTGTCGCCTTCAGCTGCTTTCCCAGCAACTCCAGCGCGGTGTCCGTGTCATTCGAGTCTTTCTGCAGCACCTCCCAAGCCTTTTTCAGGTTATAGTCATCCTCGGCGGCACCCTTGGATTTTTGCCCGAATCCTTCCGCCGGCATTCCCAGCGCCATGACCGCCGACAGAAGGAGCATCAATAGTCCCTTGTGTTTCATATTGTCTATCAATTATTTGTTAATTTTCCACGAACGGTTCATATTCGTACTTTCATACGCCACGTTTCTATGCCCGGCGGTCTCAAACGAATTTGAATTGCGTGGGCTCATAGGAGCATGACATATTATAAATGTCGAAAATTCGGAAAGGTAAACGTCACGGCATCGGCGTTTTCGCAGCCTGAGGCACATTCAACTTCTCCAGGGTCCGTTCGCATCTCGTGCCGCCGTAGAATGTGGCCAGTACCTGTGCGAAGACATCGTCCGGAGACACCTTGTCAAACAGGGTCATGCACGAGCTGACCTTCTTCGCGTTCAGCTCCCCGAGAATCCCCTGTGCGGATAAGTCGCTGTGCTTCAGAAGTTCTCCAGTAATCTCACGCAGCCTTTTCCCGAGGATGGGATGGCTGAGGTATGCCTCGGCTTCGCTGATGTCCCGTATCCCGTACAGATTCGAGTAGCAGCTGTGCCCCAGCCCTTCAATCTGGGGGAATATGTACCATATCCAGTGGGTCGTCTTCCGCCCGTTCCTTATTTCCGCCAGAGCCGTCTTGTAGTCCCTCTCCTGCGCTTGGACGAAGCGTGACAGCGAATTGCGCCTTTCATTGTAGTTCGGCTCTTCCCCGGCGATGTGTTTCTCGATGAAGTGTTTAATTCTTTGAATCATAGATTTGGTTATATTTAAAAGTGTCCGAAATTTAGCACAAATTCCGGACACTGACAAGCACTGTATTTTCGCGTCTGTTTTATGAAAATCTTTCGTAACTTTGCTGGGATTGACAAT
>CAVBPI010000161.1:5532-6004 GCA_963596955.1 bacterium
GGCGATGGGATATGCCCGATATCATATTTTTAAACTTAAGCGTTCCCTCTCGTATTGGGACGAGCGCATTGATGAGGAAGCGCTGACCGTCGATGCGGCGATGGAGGCGCTGCAGAAAGTCTTCGTCCGGTTCGAGCCTGCACGGGGCGCTTCACTCGGAACTTTTCTTTCACGTGTCGTGCATAATGAGCTGTTGAGGGAATTTGAACGGGAAACCAAATCACTCGCGATGCTGAACGACGTCAGCACCGGAGTGGAGGCCGAGTACTCGTTGGGCAGTCTGGCGGCGCGGATTCCTGACAATGCTCTGGACAATCTCAAGCAGAAGCTCCGCGCGGCCATACTCAAGCTTTCCCCCTTTGGACCAGTGCATTCTTGAATTTTTTCTGGAGAATCCGAGTACATTCATTGACAGGGCGGTGAAAGAACTGAATGTCACCAGAAATTTTGTGAGCATTCACAAGTGCAGGGC
>CAVBPI010000162.1:0-938 GCA_963596955.1 bacterium
ACATATTATGACACTGAACATTTCGACATCATTCCTGCGGCCTTCCGCCGCCGCTTTCACCCTTCTTGCCGCATTCTCGTCATGCGCCAAGGCCGGCACTCCTGAAGGGCAGTCGCCCTCCGACAACGGCTACATCGTCGTGACCGAATACGGAATCAGCAACGACGGCAGCGAAATCGGCAAGGAACTCAACAGGCTCGTCAAGGACGCCTACGGCAGCACGCTCTATTTCCCTGCCGGAACATACAACCTCACTGAACCGATTAAGACGCCTTACGACTACGCCAAGAATGTGAATCTCGTATTCGACAAGAATGCCCACATCACCTCGGACAAGCCACTGGAGGCTCTTCTGATGATAGGTTTCACGGAAATGAAGACAAAGGATGCGGGGCTGAGGCAGTTCTCATACGTCGAGGGCGGCCATTTCGACGCGACTTCCACCAAGAGGGGAATCTGGGTGAACGGGCTCAAGCAGCTGGTCACGCTGAGGGAGCTCTCTGTCTATTACTGCAAGGGCCGGCATATCGAAATCAGCTGCAGCGGCGACTTCAAGGGCACGGGCAGCAGCGACACGAAGCTTGACAACGTGAGCGTTCAGGGTCTCTCGTCCAACGACGACAATTACGGAATATACATCGGACAGCGCTGCGGCGACTGCAAGATTTCCGACACCTTCGTCTATGGAACCCGCTGCGGGCTCTACACCGAAGGGGCGGGACATATCGTCAACAACTTCCATATACTTACATGGAGAGTCGGGGACGGACAGACCGGGGACTTCGCGGAGACGGTGGGCGTGAAGATTGCCCGTCAGGGGTTCTACCAGTTCAGCCAGGTCTATTTCGACACGACCAACCGCGACTTTGTCATTGACGGCGACATTGACGTGAACCTCGTGATTGACAAGTGCATAAGCCATTCCTACATCGAGAATT
>CAVBPI010000162.1:948-5997 GCA_963596955.1 bacterium
CGGCCGGAGCTTCATCTCGTGGGGCACTGGCAGCGGAAAGCTTGAGGCGAAGGTCACGAACTGCATATTCAACCTCGACTACAAGCCGGCCGGCTTCAGGATTTTCGACATACCGGAGGACCTGATACTCAAGGACTACGACTCGAAGATAACGTTTCATGACAACATTGTCCGCTCCGGGGCGAAGCTGAACCCATACGACCTCTCCCTGATGATGAAGTTCGACGGGAGGAATGTGGAATATGCCTTCTCTTCGCCTCAGACAATCCCTGCTTCGGGCGCCGTGATAGGAGCCGTGGCTCCGTCCGTCTCCGCCAACAGCCTGCGCATAATGCACGGTGACGGCGGCTTCACCGACCTTGTCATCGGAACTGACGGAACGGTGGAGAAGAACGAGTCAAGCTCCGGCGCTTCCTGCAGCGTTTTAACGGTTAAGAAGGACGGCTGGTCGGTTCTCGTGCTCAAGCCCGCGGGCGGCTCTAAGGCGCTGCTTCCTGAGGTAATCGACCTTGTCGGCAACTGCACGTTCCTTTCGACCCCTTCAAAGGACAAACTGTTCACGCCGTCCGACTATGGCCTGTAGGGGACTGTTCTGAAGTTCCGGGATTTACCAAGAATTTTGTAATGATGCGACACCACGGCTTTCTCCCTGCATTCTCGGCATCTCTGCTCGACGGCATTGTCTTCTGCCTTTCGGTCTTCTGCCTTTCGGTCTTCTGCCTTTCAGGGGCGGTTCTCGTTTCCTGCTCTGATGCTCCTGTCCTCGTCAGTCCGGAAGGCTTCGCCGGCAGCGTGGACGGCAAGGAGACCGCGCTATATACCATTTCCCGCCCGGACATGATTCTTCAGGCTACCAACTACGGAGGCCGGGTCGTGTCGCTTCTGGTTCCGGACCGGAACGGCAACATGACAGACGTCGTCCTCGGGCACGGAACTCTGGACGAATATGTTAACTACCGGCGCGAGAGGTTTCTCGGAGCGGTGGTGGGGCCGGTGGCAAACCGCATAGTCGGCGCGTCCTATTCCCACGGCGGCAGGACATACAGGCTTTCCGCCAACCACAACGGCACCGGCACGCTCCACGGCGGCTTCAGGGGACTGGACTCGGTGGTCTGGGACTTCGTGGCCCGGACGGACAGCTCGCTGACATTCCGCTGTCTCCATCCTGACGGCGCGGAGGGTTTCCCGGGGAACCTGGACATACTCATGACATACACGCTGACCTCGGACCGCACGTGGAGGATAGACTATATAGCGACGACTGACGCCGCCCGTCCCGTCAACATCTCCAACCATCCCTACTTCAACCTCGGGGGAGAGGGCAGCGGCACTTGCGGAGACTATGTCCTGTGGGTGAACGCCGACTCCTTTCTCGGAACGGACGGCCCGGACGTGATTGAGACCCCGATTCCGGTGGAGGGGACCGCGTTCGACTACCGCACTCCGCACCCTGTGCGCGACGCCCTTGAAAGCGGCGACCCGCAGATTGTCCGGAGCAACGGGGGATTTGACCATAATTTCTGCATAAACGGAGAGGGAATGCGCAAGGCCGCGTCGCTTTACGCCCCTTCCAGCGGAATCGTCCTGTCTGTATGGACCGACCAGCCGGGGCTGCAGCTCTACAGCGGACAATGGTGGACCGGCGAGGAAAGGGGCAAGAACGGAAAGCCTCTCGACCGCTTCGGCTCGTTCACCTTCGAGAGCCAGAACTGGCCCGATGCCCCGAACAAGCCGTCCTTTCCAAACCCTTTCCTTGAGCCGGGCGAAACCTACACGCATCGCTGTGAATACCGATTCAGTGTTCTAAATTTATAAAGAGATGATAATCATGGATATACACAAAACAATTCTTACGGCGGCGATTCTTGCCGCGTCGCTTGTGTCCTGCCGGAAGGAAGCTCCCGATGAGAAACTTTCCACTGACAGGAACGTGGTCACGGCAGTCGCCGAGGGAGGGCGGCAGGCCGTCGAAGTCTATGCTTCGGGGGCATGGACCGCGGAATTTGCGGAGGAAATCGACTGGGTGAGGCTCGAAGGCGCGTCCGGAGACGGTGACGGCGAAATTGTCCTGGAGTTTGCCCCGAATGACGCCCTCTACCGCTTCACGACCCTCGTGCTTTCCCTTTCCGGAAGCGGGCTGCGCGTGGAGATTGAGGTAAATCAGGAGTCGGCGAATGGCTCTCCCGTGCTGAATATGTTTCCGCCGGACATGATTTATCCGGCCGCCGGAGGAGAGTTCGGGATTCCCTACAGCGCCAATGTGCCGCTTTCGCAGCTGTCGGCCGACTGCACGGCCGACTGGATAGGCCATCTGTCGGTGGCGCAGGATAATGTCCGTTTCACTCTTTCGGCCAATCCGGACGAGGCACGCCGCACCGGCGCGATATGGCTTGTCTGCACGGATGCGCAGGGCAAGGCCTACAGGACGCGCTGCACCATCACGCAGGAGGCGAAGGGTGACAGGAAGGGCTTCACCGGCGAGGCCGGAAATGAAGACTACACTATAACTGACGACAAATACAAATGGTAATTTTTTGAGTGTCTTTTTGGCCATATTTTCCCATTTTGCTCGTCATTTAGCACCACTAAACTCCTCTCAAAATGAAAAAATCTGTCTCAAAAATACATCTCAAAAATTCAAAATTATAAGTGAGTATGAAACAATATCTTGAACTTGCGGCGTTCGTGCTGCTTGCCTTCATGCCTCTGACATCGGTGGCGGAGACGGGCGGCAGGGACTTCGCGGCGGCCGGCGGGACTGCCGCGGGGAAACCGCGGACTGCCATTGAGAAACCGCAGGCGGACGCGGCCCCTACCGTGCGCGGGACCGTGCGGGACGCTTCCGGAGCCCCGCTTCCAGGCGTCGTGGTCCTGGTCAAGGACAGGCCCTCGTCCGGAGTGATGACGGATGCCGACGGGGCATTCACCATCGCTGTTCCGCAGGGAGCGACGCTGGTCTTCACCTGCATGGGCTACAGGACCGTTGAGCTTCCGGCGTCGGAGACCGCGATGGCGGTCCGCCTTGAGGAGGAGCGGCTCGAAATCGAGGAGACCGTGGTCGTGGGCTACGGCGTGCAACGGCGGGAGAGCGTGGTGGGCGCAATCACCAACGTGAAGGCCGAGGACATCGCCGGCACCGGAACGAGCCTGCTGAACAACGCGCTTGCCGGCAAGGTCCCGGGACTGCTGGTCTATTCGCAGAGCGGCGCTCCGGGCGAGAGCGACGCTACGCTCATGATTCGCGGGCTTTCCAGCTGGAACGGCAGCGAGCCGCTCGTGATGGTCGATGGCATAGAGCGCCCCATGAACTCCATCTCCCCTTCGGATGTGGCCAGTGTTTCCGTCCTGAAGGATGCGTCCGCCACGGCTGTCTATGGCGCGAAGGGCGCGAACGGGGTGATTCTCGTCACGACAAAGACCGGCGCGAAGGGCGCCCCTAAGTTTTCCGTCAATGTGAATCAGGGCTTCAACACTCCGCTGTTCATCCCGTCGCACGTGGATGCGGCGACCGTGGCGCGGATGGCAAACATAGCCCTGAAGAACACCGGCTCTTTCGGCTCCATATTCTCGGACGATGTGATACGCAAGTACGCCGACCAGTCGGAACCGCTGCGCTATCCTGACGTTGACTGGTACGGGCTCCTGCTGCGCGACTTCGCCCTGAGCACGGACGCCGACGTCACGATGTCCGGAGGCACGGAAAAGATAAAGTACTATCTCGGCGTGGGCTATGTCCACGACGGCTCGATAATCCGTGAAATCACAGACGGCACGAACTACAGCAGCGACAGAATTTCCTACCGCATGAACATGGACTGGAACCTCACCCGCTCGACCCTTCTTTCGCTGAAGGTCGGCGGCGTCACGAACATGGAGAAGCGTCTTTCGACGGCATGGAACTCCTCTACCGTGTTCAGCACCATCTATCAGGCCCCGACCATCTCCTACCCGGCCTACTATCCCGAGTGGGCGCTTGAGCAGTTCCCGGACGTGAACTATCCCGGGCTCAGGGGAATGCGTCTCGGCGGCAACCAGGGGCACGCCTATTCCAACCCCTACAGCATGCTTGCCGATCCGGACTATCAGCAGACGATGACCAACAGGCTGATGACGGACATAATCCTGAAACAGGACCTTGACTTCATCACGAAGGGCCTGTCGCTGACGGGAAAGTTCGGACTCACATCGACATATTCCCGAATCTCGAAGAAAGTCAAGGCATATATGGCGCAGTATAACATCGACTGGAATATGTACGACGCGGGTTCCGACGACATCTGGGTTCCGGTCGGCGCGGCGTCGGACTTCGTCTATAGCCCCAACCCCTACGCCGTCACGCAGGACAATTCCGCGACCGGAGTGACCTACATCACCTATCTTGAAGGCTCGCTGAACTACAGCCGCAAGTTCGCGGACGCCCACAATGTCACGGCGCTCGCCCTCTACAACCAGCGCCAGTACAACAACGGCGCGGCCTTCCCCAAGCGCAACCAGTCATTCGTGGCGAGGGCGACCTACGACTACCGGGGACGCTACCTCTTCGAGGCCAACCTCGGAGTCACGGGCAGCGAGCAGTTCTCGCCCAAGTACCGCTACGGCATCTTCCCTTCCGTCGCCGTCGGCTATGTGATGTCGAAGGAGCGGTTCTGGAAGGAGGCGATGCCGTGGTGGAGCCTGATGAAGCTCCGCTACTCCAACGGCCTTGTCGGAAGCGACAGTTCTTCGAGCAGCTGGCTCTACTACTCCTCTTGGACTAAGAACAGCTACGGCTACATCGTGGAGGACGCCGCCGCCAACATTGACGCCCGCTGGGAAACCGCGCACAAGCAGGACATCGGCATCGAGATGGGGTGGCTTGACGACAGGCTCAGGCTTGAGGTCGATCTGTATGACGAGAAGAGGAGCGATATGCTGATGGCTCCGGTGGTGACCCCGTTCGTCGGCGTGAAGTACAAGGACGTGAATACGGGAGCGCTGAAAAAGCACGGGTTCGAGGTTGAGGTCAACTGGAAGGACAGGACCGACGGGGGCTTCGCCTACAATGTCGGG
>CAVBPI010000163.1:0-5990 GCA_963596955.1 bacterium
ACGCATGGATGGAGAAGCAGGGCTGGATTGTGGGCTGCGACTATGTGTGCGCGACGGCAATCAACCAGATTGAGATGTGGCAGGCGGAGACTTTTGACCCGGCGACGATTGAAAAGGAAATGGGCTGGGCCGAGGGGCTCGGGTTCAACACTGTCCGCGTGTTCCTCTCCAACCTCGTCTATACGGCCGACCCCAAGGGCTTCAAGGCACGCTTCGAGGAATTTCTCGGCATAATTGAGAAGCATCACATCCGCGCGATTGTCACTTTCTGGACCAATGGCGGAAAGTGCGTGAACCCGCAGCTCGGCAAGCAGCCGGAGAGCGTTCAGGGCGTGCACAACTCGCAGTGGTGCATGGTTCCGGGAACGGAGGTCGTCAATGACCCGACGAAATGGCACGAGCTTGAGGTGATGGTCAAGGACATAATCAAGACCTATAAGAATGACGACCGCATCCTCTTCTGGTGCCTCTACAACGAGCCTCAGAACACCCAGCGCGGAGTGAAGAAGACCCTCCCGCTGATGAAGGAGACCTTCCGCTGGGCAAGGGAAATCAACCCGTCCCAGCCGCTCACCGCCCCGGTTTGGGAGATTCCGAGCTCGCTGACCCCTCAGATGCCGACCGTGACATGGGTTTGGGAGAACAGCGACATCATCTCCTTCCACTGCTACAAGGAGCCTGCCTATCTCGAAAAGTTCATAAAGCTCCTGCTTCCGTACAACCGTCCTCTCGTGTGCACGGAGTATATGGGAAGGCCGAAATCCACCTTCAAGGAGTGCATGCCTATACTGAAAAAATACAATGTCGGTGCAATAAATTTTGGACTTACGGCAGGAAAGTGTAACTTTCACCTCCAATGGACGAGCAAGGCCGGAGATCCGGAGCCGGAGGTGTGGTTCCACGACATCTTCAGGCTTGACGGAACGCCTTACAGCCAGGAGGAAGTGGATTTCATCCGGGAGATGACCGGCGCTTCCAAGAAATGAAGCCCCTCCCTGTCATTCCGAGCGGAACGGAGTGGAGCCGAGGAATCTGAATAACTGAATGTAAAACTGAACAAGACTGTTGAAGTTGGAACTGAAATATATGTTGAGGCTGTGGTCAGCGGGAATCCTGTTCCTGCTGACCATGTCCGTATCCCAGCTGCACGCCGCGCCCTCCACTCCGGAGCGCTGGTACTTTACCCATTTCACCACCGACGACGGCCTGGCCTTCAACAGCATAACCGCCATCACCCAGGACTCCAACGGCTTCATCTGGTTCGCCACCGAGGACGGCCTGAGCCGCTACGACGGGCGCAGCTTCCGGAACTTCAGAAAGGAAGACCTCGGCCTTGACACCGACTTCATCACCCAGCTCTGCGCCGACGACCGGGGCAACCTCTGGATAGGCTCCGACAACGGAGCGAGCCGCTACGACTTCGTCCTTGACCGCTTCGTCCCGCTGGATGCCGTCAGCGACATCGGCACGCACCTGCGCGGCAAGGTCACGCACATCTGCATCGACGACGGCGGACTTGTCTGGATGTCCGTGAACGGCCTCGGGCTCTTTTCCTACGACCCCTCGACGGACCGGCTCCGCAACTTCTTCTGCGAGAACGGCCGCACGACGCTCCCGTTCAACATCCGCACCTTCGTGATAGACGGCAACGGCGACTTCTGGTTCTCTCTCTATTTCGCCGACATCTGGCACGCTGACGGTGCGCTCCGGAACATCGGGCGCGTGGAAATCGCGGGCTGGAAGGAAAACGACGACATCGTTGCCATGGAGCGCTCCGGTCCGGGCCGCATCGTCCTGTCCTCATGGAAGAACGGACTCGGCGAGTTCGACTGCAAGAAGCGCTCGTTCAGAAAGCATCTCGGCTACGGCTCCGGACAGCGGCCGAAAAATATGTACTATGACCGCAACAACCGGCGGGTTTGGGCAGCCACCACCCGGGGACTCTGTATGTATGACATGAACACGGGGGAGACGACTTATCTGACAGCCAACGTCCAGGACGGCTTCTCGCTTTCGGGAGACAACATAACGGCGGTTTTCATGGACGCATCCGACGGACTCTGGGCGGCGAGCCTTTCCTCCGGGCTGAACTATGCGAGCGAATATCACAAGAACTTCAGGAAATACTACATGGCCGACGGCGAGAACCTTGCCGGAAGCTTCGTAATGGACATGGCGGAGGACTCGTCGGGACGGATTTGGGTGGCCTCCGAGAACAAGGGCCTGCTCTATCTCGACCCTGCCGACGACGCGCTGCACTTTTTCCGCTCCTCGCTTCCGACCAATATCCGCTCGCTGTGCAGCGACGGCGACAACCTCTGGATTGGCTCGTGGGGCGACATCTGGCGGCTCGACACCCGGACAGGCCGCGTGAGCCACTGCTACGAGATGCGCGACAACGCCCACCGCCTCTACAAGACCTCCTCCGACGACATCCTGCTCGGCTACCCGCTCGGACTGATGCGCTACGACAGGGCGCATGACAGGTTTGTCCCGATTCCCGAGTTTGACGGGCTTTATGTGACGGGGATGGCCGAGACTTTCAGCGGAGACCTCTGGGTCTCGACCTACGCTAACGGCATCTATCGCTACGGATTCTCCGGCACCAAGGAACTCGTGCACTACGGCTACGGGGAGCAGGGAAGCCGTCACATCCCCGTTGACAAGTTCATGTGTGTCTATGAGGATTCCAAGGGCGGAGTCTGGGCCGGAAGCTACGGCGAGGGCTTTCTCCGCTACGACAGGGAGAGCGATTCCTTCCGGAGCTGCGATTCCGGCGGAGCGCTCCCGAGCAGGATAGCCTACTCGATGGTCGAGGGACAGGACGGCAGGATGTGGGTCGCCACGAGCATGGGAATAGTCTCGTTCGCATATCCATCGACGGACTTCCGCTCCTACACCACGGCCGACGGACTTCTTGACAACATGGTCGAGGGGCACAGCGCCATGATGACCACTGACGGAACTATATATTTTTCCTCGAACAACGGGCTCATACGCTTCAATCCCGACAGGTTCTTCTCCGTGAACCGCGTTCCGCCGCTCGTTCTGACGGACTTCACGGTCAATGACTCCCCGGTGAAGCCCGGCACAGGCTCCCCGCTTTCGGAAAACATCGACCTTGCCCGCGAGATTGTCCTCCGGCACAACCAGAATTCCTTCGGGGCCTCCGTCTCGCTTCTCGGAATGGCCTCCCCGGCAAGCACGGAATGTCTGTATATGCTTGAGGGCTACGATGACGGCTGGCGTCAGTTGGGGGGGGCAGGATATTTCCGCTACACAAATGTCACCGCGGGCACATATACCCTCCGGGTGAAGGGAGTCGATGGAAACGGGATATGGAACGAGACCCATCCTCCGCTGCGGATTGTGGTGAAGGAGGTATTCTACAGGACGACGGCGGCATATATAATATATGTCCTCCTCATCCTCGTCCTGCTCGCGGCCGTAATCCGTCTTTCGTACAGGATGGCTGTGACCCGTGAGAGAAAGTCGCGGGAGAAGGAGCGCATCGCGAGGGAACAGGAGCTTTTCCATGAGAAGATTTCATTCTTCTACAACATAATCCATGAAATCAAGACCCCTCTGACCCTCATCCGCACTCCGCTTCAGAACATCATGACCGCCGGAGACCTCGACGCGGAGCTGCGCGACGACCTCACTGTCATCGGGAACAACACCGACTATCTCGACCGTCTCGTGAAGGAACTGCTTGATTTCGTGAGGATTGAGGAGAACGGATGGGTGCTGGAATACAGGAAGGTCGATGTCGTGGAGAAACTTGATTTCCTGAAATTCAACTTTCAGGAGACCGTGCGGACGAAGAACATCGCCATAAGCTTTGAACATTCGGAGCCTCATGCTGAGATATGGGTCGATGAGGCGGCTCTTCTGAAGATTCTGAACAACCTGCTGCACAATGCGGCGAAATATGCCGAGACCTACATCAGGATTTCGCTCACGACGGACTCCGACGGCATCACCGTCTCCTTCCGCAACGACGGCCCGGCAATCCCTCCTGAGAGGCGCGAGGAAATCTTCAAGCCTTTCGTCCAGTACAGCGACGAGCGCCATCCCTACTCCCAGAGCTTCGGCATAGGGCTTCCGCTCGCCCGCAACCTCGCGCAGATGCACGGCGGTTCGCTGACTCTCGGTGACGAGCCGGGGTGCACGGACTTCATCCTCCGGCTGCCGTACAACGCGGACAAGGCCGTCGCCCCGGAAACGGCGGAGCCACAGCCGTCACCGTCTGATGAAGGCGCCTCCGGACGGCTCACGCTCCTGGTCGTTGAGGACAACGAGGACCTTTCGGCCTACCTCTCGCGCAAGCTGTCCGCGTCCTACCGCGTCATCACGGCATCTTCGGCCGAACAGGCGGTGACGCTGCTGGAACAGAACGACATCGACATTGTCCTCACGGACATAGCACTCGGCGGAATGAGCGGAATCGAACTTTGCCGAAAGGTCACCTCGGACTTCGCCACCTCGCACATCCCGGTGGTCATCCTGTCGGCGATTTCCTCGACCAAGACGAAGATAACCTGCATGGAGAGCGGCGCGAGCCTCTACATCGAGAAGCCTTTCAGCCTCGACTACCTGCTCGGCTCCCTTGAGGTCATTGCCCGGAAGCGGGAATCGCTCAAGGCGGCGCATCTCTCGGGACAGAAGGTGCGGCAGCAGGAGTTCGACATCACCACGGGCGACGAGGAATTCCTCGCGAAGATTGACAGCCTCATCATGGAGAACCTCTCCGACACCGAGTTCGGCAACGACGAGCTCGCGGAGCGCCTGTGCCTGAGCAAATCGACCCTCATCCGCAAGACTAAGGGACTTCTCGGGACGACCCCGAACGACTACATCCGCACAAAGCGCCTCAATGTCGCCGCGGCCATGCTCGCCAAGGGCAGCTGCCGCATAAACGAGGTCTGCTACGCCGTCGGCTTCAACACTCCGTCCTATTTCACGAAGTGCTTCAAGCGCCAGTTCGGCCTGCAGCCCGCCGAATACATGAAAGAGCACTCTCAGGAAAGCCAATCCGGTTCCGAGTTGTAGAGAATGCTTCTATTGTTCTATTCCGTTTGCGCCGAAATCGTGAATTTTGCATCTGTTCCCGCGCGTGTTGCCGGGGACGGTTATAGGAACAACACTAACCATAGAAATTATGATAGCATTGAAACGCAGTCTGGTCATTGTCCTGTCCCTGCTTCTCGGCTCTGCCGCGCTCGCGCAGAACCATCTGATAAAGGGTCGCGTGACCGACGATTCTCAAGAACCGCTTGCGGGAGCGTCCGTGAGCGTCCTCAATTCCACAAGGGGAGAAATTACCGACATTGACGGAAACTATGAAATCCGTGCGGCGGAAGGGGAAACCCTCGTGTTCAGCTTCCTCGGCTTCGAGACGAAGAACGTGGTCGTTGACAGCCGCGCCGTGATAAATGTCACGCTCGCTCAGGAGACCAACGCCCTGAACGAACTCGTCGTTGTCGGTTACGGCGTGCAGAAGAAGGTCAATGTTACCGGCGCTGTGGCATCGGTGGATTACGCCAACGAGGTCAAGTCCCGTCCGGTGACTTCCACGGCGCAGGTGCTTCAGGGCGTAAGCCCCGGAGTGCAGGTCAATCAGGCTTCCGGCCAGCCGGGCTCGGAGGATGTGACCATCCGCGTCAGGGGAGTCGGCACTCTCAACTCCGCGAGCCCGCTCATCATCGTTGACGGCTTCGAGGGCACGATTGCCAACGTGAACCCGGACGACATCCTCAGCGTCTCCATACTCAAGGACGCGGCCTCCTGCGCCATTTACGGAAACAGGGGAGCGAACGGCGTCGTGCTCGTGACCACCAAGACCGGCGGCGAGGGCGAAAAGGGCAGGTTCAGCATCTCCTACAACGGAATGCTCGCCCTGAACGAGCCTGCGAGCAAGTTCGAGGTCATATCCAACTACGCCGACTACATGGCGATAATCAACGAGTCCGCCGACAACATCGGGGCGG
>CAVBPI010000164.1:0-2555 GCA_963596955.1 bacterium
AGCAAGCTCGTCGAGTGCGGACTGATTGAGAACGGTCCGCAAATAAAGGTTTCCGATATAAAACAGTAGCCCATGCCGGTTATACTTTCAATCGCTGACTTCAGATTCGGCTTCGACGGACCGAACTTGACAGAGTTCATCCACGCGATGCCCTTTTTCAGACCGTTCATTGTTCCGGAGGGGGACGGGGCGACGGACTTCCGTGTCGCGGAAGAACTTGACGCGGAAAGCCTGAACGGGCTCAGGGAAAGGCTCGAAGGACGGGACAGCTACTTTGACGTGGCGTTCGAGGACGTGGAATGCCGCTTCTATCGCGACGGGGACATGATTGTATTCCACATGACTGAGGAACATTCGGGCAAGGAACTCTGGGAGACATGGAACATCGGAGACACGACGGTAAGGACTTCGATTGTCCGGGCTACCGCAACCATGTACAGATATGCGCTGTGGACCGCGGTGAATTTCCTGACCTGCCCTCACGGGTGCCTCGCCATACACTGCTCCGCCAACGTGTTCGACGGCCGCACGGCAATTTTCCTCGGGGAATCGGGAACAGGAAAGAGCACGCACACGAGACTTCTGCGCGAAAGGTACCCGGAGTCGTTCCTGCTTAATGACGACAGCCCTTTCATCAGGGTGATGCCGGACGGCGGGGTGACGGTATTCGGCTCGCCATGGAGCGGCAAGACCCCGTGCTACAAGGCAGAGGCCTACCCTCTCGCGGCGATAGTCCGTCTGAGCCAGGCACCGTACAACAGGATTCACAGGCTGAACCCGATACAGGCGATAGGCGCGCTGCTTCCTTCGGCTCCACCCGCGCTGAACTACACGGAAGAGACTTCCGACGCTGTCTGCAACTACATTTCTGATGTTCTGGCTGAAGTTCCGGCGTGGTCTCTTGAATGCCTCCCGAATACGGAAGCTGCGGAACTTTCTCACGATACTGTTCTGTGAGCCAGCTATGGGAGTCGAACCCACGACCTTCGCGTTACGAATGCGATGCTCTACCAACTAAGCTAAACTGGCTTTGACCTCAGTCTGCGGACGTTGTCCGAAGAAAGGACTGCAAAGATAGTAAATTTCTGAATATATTTCACTCATTCGGACAAATTTTCTGCATCCGGGGATATTTTTCTTCGTATAAAGGGAATATTGAGGACATATTTGAATATATATGATACCGATGGAAAAGGAAAGATACAGCGACATTCTGATTATAGGAGGAGGCGCGGCGGGGCTTATGGCGGCCGTCGGAGCGGGCTCCTGTCCGGACTCCGGGAATGGCTACGGGACCTCGGGGGAAGTTGGAGAGAAGGCGACGGAAAACACGCGGGCGAAGGTAACGGTGCTCGAAAAGATGCCGAGGGTCGGGCGTAAGATTATGATCAGCGGAAAGGGGCGCTGCAATTTCACGAATATGTCGGACTGGAACGAGTTCTCGCCGCACGTCCATCCCAAGGCTGACTTTCTCAAGCCGGCGTTCTTCGCCCTTCCGCCGGCGAAGATGATGGAAATGATTGAGGCTCACGGATGTCCGTGCGTCGTGGAGAGAGGCGACAGGGTCTTTCCCGAATCGCACCGGTCGGCCGACGTGGTAGATGTTCTGCTGCGGCTGGCGGAAGAGTCGGGGGCTGAGATTGTCACGGGGTGCGAGGTCAGCGACATCGACACCAATGAACGCGGGGAATTCGTCGTCGCCACGCAGCTGGGCAACTTCATATCCCGCAGCCTTATAATAACGACCGGAGGTCTCTCCTACCCCGCCACAGGTTCCACCGGAGACGGCTACAGGTGGGCAAGGGAGTTCGGCCACAGGGTCAGCGAACGTTTCCCGTCGCTCACGGCAATCGTGCCCGCAGGATACAAGGCCGACAGGGCGAAGGGTAATGCGCACGCGGCCGCCTTGGCGGAGACCGGCGCCGACTGGAACAAGGAATATTCCGGAATGAAAGGACACATTGACCGCGCCGTGCCGCTGACCGAATGGGGACGGCAGCTCGCCGGAATACAGCTCAGGAACGTGAGGCTCACGATTGAGGCGGACGGAAGCACCCTGGAATCGGAGTTCGGGGACATGGACTTCACTGACGGCGGCATCGAGGGGCCGATCGGGTTCAGGGTCAGCCGCAGGGTCGTCAAGGCGCTGAGGAACGGCTCCAAGGTCACGGCTCACATAGACCTCAAGCCCGCCGTGGAGCCCGAACAGCTTGAACGGAGGATTGACGAGCTGTGGAAGGAAATCACCGACGACAGACGGAGCTACACCGTTGTCCGGGGCCGGCAGACACTACGCCCCTACAAGGAGCGCTTTGCCGTGCTGCTCACCAAGCTGCTGCCTAAGGATCTTGTCCGGCCGTTCGCGGCATCGTTCCAGAGCCTTGACAGCAGAAGCCTCGGCAAGGCACTGAAGGACTGGAAGATGCAGATTACGGGATATGTCGGCTACGAGCGCTGCGTCGTCACTGCGGGCGGCGTGTCCCTCGACGAGGTCAACAGAAAAGACCTGGAATCCAAACTGGTTCCAGGCCTTCACTTTGCGGGCGAGGTGCTTG
>CAVBPI010000164.1:2565-5975 GCA_963596955.1 bacterium
GGATTCCTGGCAGGGGTCGGGGCGAATAAAAAGCGACCTGCTTCGTTGCATGTGAATTTCAAATCCTCACAACCATAAGGTTGCTCCGGCTTAAAATCCACTGTGCGCCTTGCATCTCATCTTTTTCTTCATCCCCTCCATTCAAGCTTTTTATCTGCAGCCCGTTTGCGCCCTCTTAATCAAAACAGCAAGTCCGTGACTTGATTGAAGACATTTTCGGCGGTGAAGCCGAGTTTCTCGTCGAGCACCTTGTACGGAGCGGAGAAGCCGAAGCTTTCAAGCCCATAGACGGTGCCGTTCGAGCCGACGAGTCCCTGAAGGGTAACCGGCAGTCCGGCTGTAAGGCCGAAGACATTGGCACCGGCTGGGATAATCTCGTCCTGATACTCCTCGCTCTGGCTGCGGAACAGTCCTTCGGAAGGAGCGGAGACGATGCGGCAGCGGATGCCCTTCTCGCGAAGAAGCGCAGCGCCGGCAATCAGCGTCGCCACCTCGGAGCCGGAAGCGACAAGAACAACCTCGTTTCCTCCGAGACCGTGGTCATGAAGCTTGTCCGAGCCGGCCACGATGTATGCGCCCCTTGCAACCTGCGAGTAGTCATTCTCCTCAGGAAGGCTCTTGATGTTCTGCCTTGACAGAATCAGGGCGGTCGGGGTCTTCACATTCTCCATCGCCAGCTTCCATGCCTGGGTCGTCTCCTCGGAGTCGGCCGGACGGAGCACGAGCATGGAGTTCTCCCCGTGATGATTCTTAAGTTTCTCCATCAGACGAATCTGCGCCTCCTGTTCGACAGGCTCATGGGTAGGTCCGTCCTCGCCGACACGGAATGCGTCATGCGACCAAATGAACTTCACCGGAACCTCCATCAGGGCAGCCATCCTCACGGCAGGTTTCATGTAGTCCGAGAACACGAAGAAAGTCGCGCAGGCAGGAATCACTCCGCCGTGAAGCGCCATGCCTATGCAGCAGCACGCCATAGTAAGCTCGGACACGCCGGCCTGGAAAAACGCTCCGGAGAAATCTCCGGCCGCGAACGCGTGGGTCTTTTTGAGGAATCCGTCAGTCTTGTCTGAATTGGAAAGGTCGGCGGACGCGACAATCATGTTCTCCACCTCGACTGCGAGCGTTCCGAGAACCGCAGCGGAAGCACCGCGGGTGGAATCGTCCCGCTTCTGCTGAACTGCCTTCCAGTCAACCTCAGGAGCCTCTCCGGAGAACCACTTTGCCTTCTTTGCGGCAAGCTCCGGATTTGCAGCTGCCCACCGGTCCTCGGCAGCCCTGCGTTCAGAAACAATCTTGAGAAGTTCCTCACGACGTGAGGCATATATTGCCTCAGTTTCCGGGAAAATGACGAACGGGGACTCCGGGTCTCCCCCGAGAGCCTTCACGGTGTTTATGTAAGCCTCGCCGCCGAGAGGAGCGCCGTGGGTTGCACAGCAGTTCTCGTAGCTTGAGCCGTCTGCACGGAGGGCGCCCTTGCCCATCACGGTGTTGCCGATGATGAGGGTCGGCTGCCCTACTGTATTCAGAGCCTCGTCGAGGGCCGCGCGAATCTGCGCGACGTCATTTCCGTCAATCTCAATCACGTTCCAGTGCCATGCGCGGTACTTTGCCGCGACATCCTCGTTATCGACGACCGCCGTCTCCGTGGAGAGCTGGATGCGGTTGGAGTCATAGAACATTATGAGGTTGTCCAGTCCGAGAGTGCCGGCGATGCGGCCGGAGCCCTGCGAGATTTCCTCCTGAATGCCTCCGTCCGAGATGTAGGCATAGATTCGCTGGTTCATCACCTCGCCGAGACGCGCCTTGAGGAACTTTGCGGCGATTGCCGCTCCGACGGCGAAGGTATGGCCCTGGCCGAGCGGTCCAGAGGTGTTCTCAATTCCCCTCTCCACGCAGCGCTCCGGATGTCCCGGAGTCGGGCTTCCCCACTGGCGGAACTGCGCGAGTTCGTCCATAGTGAACTTTCCCGTGAATGCAAGCGTCGAGTAGAGCATGGTGCTCATGTGCCCCGGGTCAAGGAAGAAACGGTCACGCCCCTCCCAGAACGGGTTTTCCGGATCATAGACCAGATACTCGGCAAAGAGCGTGTTGATGAAGTCGGCCCCGCCCATAGCGCCGCCCGGGTGTCCGGACTTGGCCTTTTCAACCATAGAAGCCGCCAACACACGGATGTTGTCGGCGGCTCTGTTCATATTTTTAATATCATTCTTCATACTCAAAAGGACTGAGCGATTGCGATGAAATCGTCGGCTTTCAAGGCAGCACCTCCGATGAGGCCGCCGTCGATGTCAGGCTGAGCGAAAAGCTCCTTCGCGTTTGACGGCTTACAGCTTCCGCCGTAGAGTATGGTAATTTCCTCGGCAAGCGCCCCGAACTTCTCGGCGAGCACCTTGCGCACGCAGGCGTGGATTTCCTCGGCCTGCCCGGCAGTTGCGGTCTTGCCGGTTCCGATTGCCCATACAGGCTCATAGGCCACGATTACCTTCGCCATCTCCTCCGGAGTGAGAGTATAGAGGACGTTCTTGACCTGCTCGGTGACAACATCAAAATGCTTTCCTGCCTCGCGCTGCTCAAGGTTCTCCCCGATGCAGAAAATCGGCGAAAGGCCGGCTGCAAGTGCAAGGTGAATCTTGTCAACAAGCTTCGCGTCCGTCTCTCCATAGTACTGACGGCGCTCGGAATGTCCGAGAATGGTGTATTCACAGCCCACTGAAACGAGCATATTCACAGCCACCTCTCCGGTGTAGGCGCCCTTCTCCTTGTCTGCACAGTTCTGTGCGGAAAGACCGACGGCGGTGCCCTTAACGACCTCAGAGACCGGTGCAAGATGCACGAACGGAGGTGCAATAATCAGTTTCACGTCTGAAGGAACCTCAGCCGACTTTGCGACCACTGCCTTTGCGAGCTCTACGCCCTCAGGAACTGTAGTGTTCATCTTCCAGTTGCCTGCCACGATGTGTTTTCTCATCTTGAAGAATATTTAATTGTTATACATTTCACAAACCGGCACACAAAGCCCGTGCGCCCAAATCCCTGCAAATTTACGAATCTGTTTTGAAAATATAAAGAAAAAGGCGGGCATATCCCGTAAAATGAGAAAATGCCGCAATGCAATTTGCGCAAAAGTAATGATTTTTTACTACATTTGCGGTTCATGTCCGAAAGGGACTGATACATATTTATAATATAAGGAAAAACAAGTCATTCGATGAAGAATTTTGTTGAGGAACTGAAATGGAGAGGCATGATTCAGGACATCATGCCGGGAACTGAGGAAAAACTTATGGAAGGGCCTACGGCCGCGTATGTGGGGATTGACCCTACGGCGGATTCGCTGCACATCGGCCACATGGTCAGCATCATGATTCTCAAGCACTTCCAGAACTGCGGGCACAAGCCGTTCGCAC
>CAVBPI010000165.1:0-3413 GCA_963596955.1 bacterium
GATCACGGGAACTCTCCGAAGCAATGTTGTACGGAAGCGTCAGCACCGCCGTCAAATCCTCCTGCGAAAGCGTCCCGATCAGGACCGCCATTTTCCCGAAATCCTCGTAAAGTTCCCCGTCAAAGCTGAAGTTCGTGTCCGGAAGCCACCTCGCGATGAAGTCCGAGAAATCCGCCGGACCGTCGCCGAGCTGCCTCATGAGCGTCGAGACCATCCGCACGGCAAATTCCTCCACGGTGCGAACTCCCGTCATGCAGCAGACCGGCACGACGACGCTGTGTCCCGACGTCCGCAGATTTATGAGCGTCTGGTGCACAAGCGATGTCTTTCCGCTCTTCGGAGCGTCATATATGCACACATTCTCATGATTTTCAATGAGATTCCCCAACGCGAGACTGTCCGAACGCCGTCCGACGAACGAACGCCCCGTCACATATTTATCGAATTCAAAAATTTCGTCCATAATGTCAAAATCTTATCGGACGACAAATTTAGCACAAAAACAAATATGTTGTATGGGTTAGTTTTACTAAATTTGCACGGATTTACATAAATGTGCGGACGAAGATGTCAGAGGCACGGAAGACGAAGAACACGATAGATATGGAAAACGGAAATATTTCTGAAAACACGAAAGAATCGACGAAGGGCACGACGAAAAAAGGCAGGGCGTGGAAAGTCGGCCTGAAGATATGCGCATGGATCTTAGGGGTATGGATTGTCATCCTTGGGGTGCTCCAGATTGTGCTGTCGCCTGCGGTGATGACCGGAATCGTCGAAAAATACGCGAATGAATATGTAAGCGCGGACCTGGATTTCAGGAATATCGGAATATCCATGTTCCGCGCGTTCCCTAACGTTGAGCTGAGGATGACTGGCTGCACGGTGACATATCCGCACGAAAGATTCGACTCCCTGATTACGAGGGATATGCCGGTCCAGTTCATGGGACGCGGAAAAATCGACTCTCTGACGGGAGCCGTGGCCTGCGACACGCTTGCTGTCTTTGACCGCCTCGACGTGAAGGTCAGTCCGTTCGGGCTGCTGGCGTGGAAGCTTGACGTGCCGCTGATTGAGATTGTCAAGCCGAGGATTTTCGCGCACACGTTCAGCGACGGCTCGTCGAACTGGGACATAATGGAAGGAGGGGAAGATTCCGGGCAGACGGAGGAAAGCGACGGAAACACAGAGGGTTCCGCTCTGCCGAGAATCGCCTTCGGAAAAGTGAGGATGAGCGGGAGGCCTACTGTCGTGTATTCCAATGCCAAGGACACGCTCAGCGCATTCATCACGCTGAAAGACATGGCATTTGCCGGGAGGCTGCGCTCAGATTTCAGCAAGGTCGGAAAGATTGAACTGGAGATTGACAGCCTCTTCGCGGCCGGAAGGATGGGACGGGACACCGTGCTCGCGGGTGTTGACAGGCTGCACATCGAGGGGAGGAACGGGCATCATGTGCATCTCGACCTCGACTCCAAGGCCTACCTCGGAACACGGGACTTCGGCAGGATTGAGGTTCCGGTGAGCCTCTGCGGCCATCTCGACCTTGTCAGGGACACGGTGCCGGCATTTGACTTCAAGCATCTGGACGGGTCGGTGGCCTACATCCCGTTCGCGCTTTCGGGAAAGGTGAGGATGCCGCAGGACAGCCTCTATGTGAAGGCGGAGATGAGCATCGAGGATGTAGATGTGGCGAAGCTGGTCGAAAAATACGGGAAGATTGTCAGCGCAGACGCGGGGATGGTCCGGACTGACGCGAAATTCTCGGCAAAACTGGGGACTGACGGGCATTATGTCTATGCAAGCCAGCAGTTTCCTAAGATTTACGGAGAGTTCTCTATTCCAAAGGCGAATGTAAACCTCGAAGGCACAGGACTTTCCGGACAGGTGGAAATTACAGGCGACATATCCACTGACGAGCGGGACAGATTCTGCCTCAACCTCTCGGACATCTGCCTCTACGCTCTCGGCACCACGCATCTCGACGGCTCTCTCGGCATCATCGACCTGCTCGGGGACGACATCCTGCTGAGGCCTGACATCGTCTTTCGCTCAAGGCTCGACGACATCGCGGCTGTGCTTCCAGACAGTCTCGGACTGAGCGCTTCGGGCACCGTGGAGGGCAAGGCCAAGGGCAGCGTCAGGATGTCGCAGCTGGATTTATACAGGCTTCCGGAGGCGAACCTCGATGTGGATTTGGCCGCGCAGGAGCTCCGCTTCAGCTCCCCTGCAGACAGCGTGGACCTCTACCTCGATTCCCTTGACTTCTGTCTCGTCACAAGACGGGCCAAGGCTGACGAGGGACTGTCGCGCAAGTCCCGTGTGCTGGAACTGAACGCAAGCATAGACACGGTCAGCGCCGCTTACGGACGGGAGATAGCTTTTCAGGGACGCGGGATGAAGCTGTCGATGACAAACGACGCGGGAATCCTGAACAGGACAGACTCCACGGTGTTCTACCCGATGAAGGGTCAGTTCAGCGGCACGCGGCTGCGGCTCAGGGACGGGGCGGAAACCTCGTTCGGGCTGCGCGACACGGAAAACAGTTTCAGAATCACGCACGAGGGCAGCGGCAAGACCAAGATTCCGGTTCTTTCTTTCCGCAGCAGCAACCGGCGCGTGTCGGCAAGGAGCACGGAAGGGCGCGTGTTCGCGTCTGATGTGAACCTGAACGCGACTGCGAAGATGAGGACTTCCGAACGCGCGGCGAGGCTGGAGAGGCGTCTGGACTCGCTCGCGAAGGTGTATCCGGACGTGCCGAGGGATTCGCTGATGAGTGTGGCGCGGAGGGAAAGGATGGCGGCAATGGTCTCCGGGGACATTCCGGAATGGCTCAGGGAAAAGGACTTTCTCAAGCAGGACATAGACTTCCGGCTTGACGAGACTCTCCGCCGGTATTTCCTGGACTGGGGAATCAGCGGAGGGCTCTCGCTCGGCAAGGCAAGGGTGGTGACGGCGATGCTTCCCCTGCGGAACACGGTTTCGGACCTGGCTCTCGACTTTACGAACAACGAGATTCATCTCAAAAGCTTCTGCTTCACTTCCGGGGAATCCGACATTGATGTCACGGGAGACATCACAGGACTGCGCAGGGCAATGCTCGGACGCGGTCCTGTTATGGCGAACATGAAAATAAAGGCGGAAAGGCTTGACTGCAACGAACTTTTGGCGGCCTATGCCGCAGGACAGAAGGTTGCCGGGACAGTGAGCGGAACTTCAGAACTCAGTGACAGCCAATATCTTGCATCGGCAGTGACGCAGATGCAGGCCGAGGAGGCGGACTCCACTGCGGGCAGCCTGCTCGTGGTCCCCGCCAATGTCATCGCCGACGTGGCAATCGAGGGTTACGACATCAGCTATGCGAACATGAAGATAGACTGGCTGAACTGCAACGTGAAGATGAAGGAACGGTG
>CAVBPI010000165.1:3423-5963 GCA_963596955.1 bacterium
CGCGGCGGCAAACATGGGCAACCTCTTCTTCGAGGGATTCTACGCGACGCGGAGCAAGACGAACATCAAGACCGGCTTCAATCTCAGCCTGATTGACCTTACGGCCGCCGAGGTGTTCGGCCTGGTGCCGCAGATTAAGGAAATCGTGCCTATGCTGAGTTCGTTCGACGGCCTTCTGAACTGCGAACTTGCCGGAACGGCGGCTCTTGACACGAACATGAATTTCATAATGCCGACCGTGAACGGCGTGATGCGCATAGGCGGAAAGGACCTGACGCTGTCTCAGGACGAGGACCTTCGAAAAATCACGAAGCTGCTGAAATTCAAGAATAACGGGGACCTGAAAATCAACTCCATGTCGGTGGAGGGACAGATTGCCGACAATGAGCTTGAGGTGTTCCCGTTCCTCGTGGATGTTGACAGATACGAGCTCGCGATGAGCGGAGTGCAGAACCTCGACATGTCATTCCGCTATCATGTCTCGGTCATCAAGTCCCCGCTCGTGTTCAAGTTCGGCGTCGATCTCTACGGGAAGGACTTCGACCACATGAAATTCCGCATCGGCAAGGCCAAGTACAAGAACGCGAAGGACATTCCCGTCTTCACCAAGACAATCGACGAGTCCAAGCTGAACCTCTCCAACTCCATCCGCAATGTCTTCGAAACAGGAGTGGAGAAAGCCATCGCCATCAGCGAAAGCCAGGACGCCGTCCGCCGCCAGAAGGAGCAGACCGGCTATGTCTCCGCCGTCGATGAAGCCGTTGTCCCTCTCACCGAAGAGGAGCAGAAGGAACTCGACGAAAGCCTCGCGCAGTGATTGGAATCGGAAATAATGTGTGGCGGGAGATAAATAGTTTCTTGTATTTTAGAAATATATGCGTAACTTTGCAATCCCTTTACGGGGTATTGCAGCGCTGCGGGCGTGTTGTAATTGGTAGCCAAGCCAGACTTAGGATCTGGTGCCGAAAGGCGTATGGGTTCGAGTCCCTTCGCCCGCACGAAAAAAGACGGTTTCTCAACTGTCTTTTTTTGTGTCATAGCCACAAGGCCGAAAAAGCGGTTTCTCCTGTCACATACAAAGTCACCCGTTTCCGCCGGTCTTGGCTTTCTCAAATAGGCGGGCGAGGCGGAGGAGCCAGTATGCAAGCGCGAGGGCGGCGACGATGCCTCCGGCGTAGCCTATATATCTGAGTGACAGATGGGTGCAGACGAGACCACCGGAGAATGAGCCGCAGCCTATCCCCATATTGAAGATGCCGGAGAAGATTGACATCGCTACGGCGGTCGATTCCGGGTGGGCGGCGGTGAGGTTAATGACCTCGTCCTGCATGGAGACGTTGTAGGCCGTTCCGGCGATGCCCCACAGGACACAGAGGGCGATGAGGAGGTATTTACTGAAGGA
Organism: bacterium; assembly: GCA_963596955.1. Taxonomy (GTDB): domain Bacteria; phylum Bacteroidota; class Bacteroidia; order Bacteroidales; family UBA932; genus Cryptobacteroides. The sequence continues at coordinate 4,826 of CAVBPI010000165.1, forward strand.
CAAGGGGTAGAACAGCAGAAGGCTCGCGGTGATTGCCGTCATGACGAGAGTGGTGAACAGGCGGCTGTTGCGGCGGTAATACTTCGAGAAGAGGAAGCTGCCGACGAGCCACGCCCCCGCCCCTCCGAAAATCATGAGGGCGGTGGTCACTGCCTCATCGGACATTCCGGCGACCTGTTTCATGAATGGCTCGATGTAGCTGTAGCAGGTGTAGTAGGAACCTGCATAGAGGGCGGTGAAGATGAACAGGCCAGTCAGCGCACGGTTACGGAACAGCGCGGGCAGCCTCTTCACTGAGAAGCCGCCGTCATTCTGAAGCTTAGGCAGCAGGAAAAGGAGGTAGAGGAAGGTCGCAAAGGCAAAGACTCCTATGCTGAGGAAAGTCATACGCCACCCGATGTGCAGACCGATGACCCGGCCGAGCGGCATCCCGAGAATCATAGCGACGGAAGAGCCGGTGACTATCATGCTGAGAGCCAGAGGCCTGTGCTCGTCTGAGACAAGCTTCACCGCCACAGGAGAGACGATGGACCAGAAAATCGAGTGCGTGCAGGCGACACCGATTCTGGAGGCCATGAGCATCCAGTAGTTGACGGAGAGAAAGGACATGACCTGAAACGCCGAGAACGAGCCTATCAGACAGAGCATCAGCCTGCGCAGGTCCATCCGCGATGCAAGAATCATCAGCGGAAGCGACAGGAGCATCACCACCCAAGCATACACCGAGATGAGCATCCCGGCCTGCGCCTCGCTCATGCTGAAATCCGCCGCGATGTCCGTCAGCAGCCCTATCGGAATGAACTCCGAGGTGTTGAAGATGAAGGTCGAACAAGTCAGACCTATGAGCGGCAGCCAAGTCCTCAAAGGCATCCGCCCGCCTTTATTATTTTCCATAAAACATTGCCACTAATTACATTACACTACCACCTCCTAAACAGAAGCCGACTCCCATCCGGAATCGGGGCGCAAAAATAATATGTTTTTTGAAAAGTTCCGAAATATTTCCAAAAATCGCAACGAAAACTACATGAACCATGAGAATTCCGGAGTCTTCGTGCACCTCACCAATTCAGCAGAGGGCAGGAATACGGGAAACTGAAGCCCGTCTATGTCGTGTTGTTGCTGAACTACTGTCTTC
>CAVBPI010000166.1:0-1381 GCA_963596955.1 bacterium
TTAAATGAAAGGAGCAGGTTCCTATTCCGATATGGATAAGGACTGGAATGACAATGGTACCCTATAAAAGACTGTATAATGAAGACATTATTGAAATCGACAATGCTTATTGCGGCGTTTGCAATGCCATTGTACTCTTGCCAGAAGACAGAAAGTGTCCCTCAGGAAGGACATAAGCTTATAGTTCATGCATCTGAGGCTCAAACAAAGACGCATCTTGATTCTGATTATAATATTATATGGGATGAGGGCGAGACTATGTAGCTGTTTTGTATGCAGTCTCCCGATGCAGCTCCGATGTCTGCGGTGTCGGATAAAGCAGTACTTTCCAACGGAAATAAGGAGGCGGATTTCTCCTTTACCATTTCAGGAATAGACGATTTTACAAGTTTCATTTATGGCGGTGTCTATCCTGTCTCAGCAATAGGGAATGCAGGTAACGACAAGACTGCTTTGTCTGAAAAATATAAGATAGCGTTGCCGAATGTGCAGTCTCCATCTGCCGATGCGTATGATCCGGATGCATTTATATTGATTGCGAAGCCGCAGACATTTGTAGAATCTCAAACTGAAATTACTCAGTTCTTCAGAAAGGCTGTAGCGTTGAATGATGTAACATTCACGAATTGTGCATTCAATGACGAGAAGGTATCTCAAGTGAAGATAACCCTCCCGGAGGGCAATTATTGGGCAGGAAGAAAATTCATTGATTTGACGACAGGTGTAGTTGGAGACTAGACCAGTGACGCATATAGTTTCAGCACAATTACATTGAACTATGCGGAACCATTTTCGATAAGTGATGGTAAAATGAACGCATGGTTCACATCCTGGGATGTAGAGTTTTCTTCTGGGACACTGGTTGTTGAGATAGACACTGATAAGGCGACATATACCCGTGAAATTACAATTAGTAAGTCCATCTCATTCAAGGAAGGCAAATATAACCTTTTGACAGTAGATATGTCATCAGCGGAGCGTGTGGCAAAGTCGGATGCTCCGGATTATTCTGGAGAATGGCTGATTGTTAATTCTGATAAGACATATGCCTGCCAGAAATATTCAACGGGCAATAATATAAAAGCACTTGCGATTACTGTTAAGGCGGACGGCAGCATTGATGAGACAGATGCCATAACTGATTGTAAGATGACATTGAAAAAGATGGAGTCTGGAGATTATATAGGTTTATATACGATACAAGATGCAGGTGGCAATTATCTGTATGCGGCAAATTCGTCTGGAAATCAGTTGAAGGGCTCATCGGCTTCTCCGACAGTTGATTCTTATTGGGAAATAAAGAAGACGGAAAAAGACGGAGTCGAATCATGGAGCATAATCGCTTCTAAGTCTAGCAATAGAAATGTGATGCAGTACAATC
>CAVBPI010000166.1:1445-5898 GCA_963596955.1 bacterium
GGTTGATACGACACCGCTGCTTTCGGCAGACGATATTACCGGAGTTTCTGCGGCTGGAGTCAATAATGCGACTGCGACTATAACAATCAAGAACATAGCGTTTGTCACTGCGACTCCAGATGGAACAGTGGTTACATCTGCTTCCGTTTCCGGCAGCACATTGACTTATACGGTTTCTGCTAACGAAACATCTGAGGCGCGTGAGGGTTCAATCATACTTTCGGCCGAGGGTGTGGATGATGTTACGATAAAGGTCGAGCAAAAAGCAGCCGGAGCAGCAGCGGAAAAATACTATGTGAAAGTCACTTCTGATGAAGATTTGACGGATGGGCAGTATCTGATAGTTTATGAAACAGGCAAAGTTGCATTCAATGGATCCTTGACAACTTTGGATAAATCAGGGAATACTATCGCAGTAACAATATCTGAGAATAAAATCAAATCAGAAGAGGCCGTTGATAATTCGGCATTTACTTATGATTCAAAGACTCAAGCACTTAAAAGTGCAAGTGGTTACTATATAGGACAGACATCGAATGCTAATGGTTTACAATGTAGTTCTTCGACGACATACTCAAATACCATAACAATATCAAATGGTAATGCCAATATTGTGTCATCAAGTGCGTATTTGCGATACAATGCAAATTCTGGACAGACACGCTTCCGCTACTATAAGTCTTCATCTTATACTGGTCAGAAGGCTATTCAACTCTACAAGTTGGAAAACTGATTTCATTTGTCTTTACGAATATTTACAGGGACGCGACGGCGCCCCTGTTTTTGGTTTAACAAGTTGATAAAGATTTCTCCACTCCGCTTCGCTCCGGTCGAAATGACAGACGGTGAATTCACTTCGGTCGAAATGGCATGACCGATGACGCATCGAACAAGGTAGGCTCCAATGCCGCGCGGAATAGCTGCTAAAGCTCAGAGTTGTAGAAGTTTATCTCGCCGAGGAGAGCGAACTCGTGCTTGAGCGCCTCTTTGTTGAGGGCATCTTTCCGAAACATGATGGACGCATAGGTTATTGTGTATTCGATTGTGCAGGTGGAGTCAATCTTTACGATGGCATCCTCTCCAAACTCATGAAACCATCTGTTGAACAGTCTTCTTCTGCACTCCTGCTTGCCGTCTGCGATGTCACAGATGGTTATGAGCGCATCGTTGTGTTTGGCGAAAAACTCGCCGATGATGAACAAGATGGTGTTTCTTACAAGGTTACGACTGCCATTCCGATGGTTAGTGTTGTCCCTTCGGTCAATATTCATCATATAGATTTCCGTCGGGAGAAAATCCGTCAGCGTCGGATACTTTATGAATGTTACAAAGTAGGTGTTTCCGGATTCTGTGTCAAAACAATAGCCTCTGTCCGTGTCACGAATCCTATAGCGGCTTAGAGAATTGTATGGAATCATCGTTGAAGCCGCTTAGGGAACCATGCTCACGAATGTAACTGGAGACGGCACGTTTGTCGGCGACCATCTTTCTGACGATGTCCCGGATGTGTTCATCGCCGTTGTTGTTCTTTTTCGTAATCATTTTCACAATGTTAATGTTATTCCCAAGTCGCTTGCAAAAATACAAATAATTGTTTCAGGAGCAAACTTTCCGGATGTTTTTTCCGCCGTTTTTCGCCGATTTCTGACTAAAGTTCTGGAAGAAGTGGAATGAAAAAGCTTAGGGAAAGGGGATGAAGAAAAAGATGAGATGCAAGGCGGACAGTGAAGATGAAACCGCAGCAACCTTATGGTTGTGAGGATTTCATCAAGATGTCCAACGAAGCAGATCGCTTTTTCTTCGCCCCGTCACAGTCCTGCGCGGCCGAGCTTGACGGGGAAGGTCGGAAAGGTGCTGCGGTCGCCGTAGGTATAGACGGAGCTGCCGCTGACGCCGATGTAGAACATCTGGAGGAAATTCAGGGTGCCAGCGGTCGTGCTGAGCGAGAGGCCCTTCATCGTGGCGTTGCGGCCCTCGGAGTCGAGTTCGCAGGAGCAGATGTAGTAGGCGTCGCTGTTGTCGTCGGCGATTCCGTAGAAGCCCTTTGATGTGAGCCCTACCAGCATCTTTGTGACCTTGATGGTGCCTCCGTCCGTCACCAGATCGTGCTGGCCGTAGTTGTAGCCGGAGAGGTAGAGGTTGCCCGTCTCGTCGTCGATTACTCCGTGAATCGGGGTGTCGGTGACATTGTTCCAGCCTGAGATGAGATAGGTGAAGTCCTCGCGGCTGTCCTCGCTGACGGTGAGGCTGTAGCCGTGGCCCGTGTTGTCGGTGGCCTCCCATCGGCCGAGCCACTTGTCGTAGGTCGAGCTCCAGTCCTTGCCTTCGATGCGGAACTTCTCCGAAACGGCGAAGCTGCCCGTGAAGTAGCCGTTGCGGTCAATCCCGATGGCGAAGGCGTAGTAGCTCTTGCGAGTGCGCAGGGTGTAGTAGATGCTGCTCGTGCCGGTGAAGACATACCTGCTCCAGTTGGTCGGGTACTTCGCCAGGAGGTTCGTCACTGACGCCTTCACGCAGGCATTGATGTCGTTGTTGTAGAGCTTCATGAGGTTGTCCTCGGAAATAACGTCTATGAAATAGCGGGCGTTGTCGGTTGAGGTGTTGGTAATCTTGCGGTAGGCCTTGTCGGCGCCCTGCGGCTTCACGTAGCCGTCGTAGGTGACCGTCCAGTTCTCGTTCAGCACCGCGTCCGGGGTTAGGCGGAATTCGAACGTTGACGGCGTCCCGAAGACCGTGCCGTCCGCGTCGAGTCCGGAAACTATCGCGCGGAGCTTCTTCGATGAGGGGAGCTCCCCGAATGTCACTGTCTTTTTGTCGGAGCAGAGGACCGACTGAATGTCTTCGAGGGCGGCTGCCTTCTCGCGGAACAGCTCGGCGGCGTCGCTCGTCAGGTCTTCGGTCACGAATGCGTACCAGTCGCCCTCGCCGGACGGAGTGACGGTAAGGCTGACGGACGACGAGGTCTCACCGCTCAGCTCAAAGGCGAACTTCATGTCCGGATGTCCCGTCCTGAACTCGCAGCTTGCGGGCTTTCCATAGACGGTGCCCTCGGCGGTGAGACCGAAGACAACATATATGTAGTTCGTGGCGGGGGTCAGCCCGTCGGCAATCCTTATCCTCTTCGAGCCGCGCTCAAGCACTCCGGAGAATCCTCCCTCAAGTGCGGAGAGTTCCCTGACCTTGCGGTTTATGGCCGCCTGCACCGGTGTGCTCGTGTCATCGTATGCAAAGCCGTACCATGTGTTGCGGTCCTGACCGTTGTTGGTTATGAGAAAGGTCGCGCCTTCGGACGTCGGGGAGGAGACCTTTACGCTGAACTCCACTCCGTTTTCCGAGTTTTCCGTGCCGGTTTGCAGGAAATCTTCCGTACATCCTGAAAATAAGACAGATACGGCGACAGACGATGTTAAAAACTGTAAGCAGAACTTTCTCATATCGAAATATTTAGATAAAATCGCGTTGATGTATGCTTCAAAGACGGATTAGCCTCCGAAATCGACCGGCAAATATATGTAAATAAAATTAAATTCTAATGTCCATGACATAAAAATTGCACATTTTGCTTCAATTTTATAGTCAAACCCCTTGAAAAGTGAAAGTTGCGCGAGGCGCTGAGGATGCAAAATTTATGTCAAAGTACAATATAAATGTGTCAAGTTGATATTTTGTTAAGAAAATCTTAAATTAAGGTTTGTAAGTAAGGACAATTTTTTCTAACTTCGATGCCGTTTCCAATGATTTACGCGTGTTTTGGATTCGTTAGTAGTAATAATTTGTAATCAAATTTCTCAATGAGGTTTACAAATGCAGTGTTTTCTCTGCTGTTTCTTTTCATTTCGGTGACATTGTCCGCCCAGAAAGTTACAGTTACGGGACAGGTTCTGGATTCCGTGAGCGGCGAGGGGGTTCCCTTTGCCGGAGTTTTCGTGAAGGGAACGACGACGGGAGTCTCGACTGACGACGAGGGCCGCTTCTCCATAGCGGTCGCTCAGGGGGGGCAGAACTCCTAATCAGCTCAATAGGATATGTCGAGCAGTTGCTGAAGGGCTACTCCGGGCGATGAACTCATCGTGAGGCTCGTGCCGGACTCGCAGGCGATTGACGAGACCATCGTCGTGGCCTACGGCGTGCAGAAAAAGTCCTCCTTTGTCGGCTCGGCCGCGCAGGTGAGCGGCGACAAGCTGAGCAAGATGCAATCGACCAACATCTCCAAGTCGCTTGAGGGTGCGGTCGCGGGGCTTCAGACTTCGAGCTCTTCGGGAACTCCGGGTTCTTCGGCGAGCATCATCATCAGGGGACTCGGCTCCGTCTCGGCTTCGCAGTCTCCGCTTCTGGTCGTCGATGGCGTGCCTTACGAGGGCAGCCTGAACTCGCTTCCGACCCACGACATAGAGTCCATGACCGTGCTCAAGGACGCTGCCGCGAACTCGATGTACGGCGCGAGGGGTTCCAG
>CAVBPI010000167.1:0-4512 GCA_963596955.1 bacterium
GAGGCTCCATGTGGGGTTCTCGGTTGACGGGTTCAAGTGGAACATCGAAGAGGAGGACATCAGGTTCATCGGGGCCGACCCGGAAGTCGCAGAGTGGGTCTATGGCTACGACCCGAGAGTCTGCAGGATAGGGGACAGGTACTACGTCACATGGTGCAACGGCTACCACGGCCCGACAATCGGAGTGGCATGGACGACCGACTTCGAGACCTTCCACCAAAAAGAAAACGCCTTCCTTCCCTACAACCGCAACGGGGTGATGTTCCCGCGCAAGATAGGCGGGAACTTCGCCATGCTCTCCCGTCCGAGCGACACCGGCCACACGGCCTTCGGGGACATCTTCTGGTCAGAGTCGCCCGACCTGGAATTCTGGGGCAGGCACCGTCATGTGATGTCTCCCGCTCCGTTCGAGCAGAGCGCCTGGCAGTGCATGAAAATCGGTGCCGGCCCGATCCCGATTGAGACTTCCGAAGGCTGGCTGCTGCTCTACCACGGAGTTCTGCGCTCCTGCAACGGCTATGTCTATGCCTTCGGTTCCGCCCTGCTCGACCTTGAGCGGCCGTGGAAAGTCCTCGCGCGCAGCGGCCCCTACCTCATCTTGCCGCAGGAGCCTTACGAATGCATGGGCGACGTTCCTAACGTGACCTTCCCGTGCGCAGCGCTGCATGACAGCGAGACCGGAAGGCTCGCGGTCTATTACGGATGCGCCGACTCTGTTACTGGACTCGCCTTCGGATATATCGACGAAATCATCGAGTTTACGAAGAAGAACTCTATTGTATAGAAATATAGATACTTTACAACAGAATTTATAAGCAATGGCATGAAAACATCAAGCCACATACTCCTCCTGACGGCGGCACTCGTCGTCTCCGCGTCCTGCACCGCGGCACGGGACGAAGACCTCACGAAATGGGTCGATACGAAAATCGGAACCGGAGGCCACGGTCATGTGTTCGTCGGCGCGAACGTGCCGTTCGGAATGGTCCAGCTCGGCTCCACGAGCATCCCGCAGCAGTGGGACTGGTGCTCCGGCTACCACGAGTCCGACTCCACGGTCATAGGATTCTCCCACACCCACCTCAGCGGAACGGGTATCGGCGACCTCTTCGACGTCACGGTCATGCCGGTCGTCGGCCGAGTGACATACGCACGCGGCACGGAAGACTCCCCTGAGTCCGGACTTTGGTCCTATGGCGACAGGAGCCGTGAGGTTTCCGTTCCGGGCTACTACAGCATCCCCCTCGAACGCTACGGGGTGCTCGCCGAGCTGACCGCCACCGCATGTGTCGGGCTGCACCGCTACACCTTCCCTGCATCGGATGACGCGGCGATTGTCTTCGACCTCGTCGACGGAGGCTGCTGGGACAGGGCCACGGACACGCACATCAGGGTCGAAAGCGACCGGCGCATCTCCGGTTGGAGGTACTCCGCGGGCTGGGCCAAGAACCAGAAGGTCTTTTTCACGGCCGAGGTCTCGGAGCCTTTCCTTGCGGTGGAGCTCATCGACGGGAACAGCCATGTGCTTGAGAACCTTTCGGACGATGCCGCCTCGGCAAAGTTCTGCCGTCTCAGGTTCCGCACGTCAGAAGGGCAGAAAATCCTGCTCAAGGTAGCCCTTTCACCTGTCAGCGTCGAAGGCTCGGCACTCAATCTTGAGACGGAGCTTTCTGGCTGGGACTTCGAGGCCGCCGTCAGCGCGGCTCATGATAGCTGGAACCGGGAACTCGGAAAGGTCCGTATTTCGGACGGCAGGCTGAGTGGCGGGGACAAGGCGACGGAGGATGCAAAAAAATGCTTCTACACCGCCCTCTACCACACGATGGTGGCCCCGTCGCTCTTCTGCGACGTCAACGGGGACTACCGCGGGGCCGACGGGGAGGTTCACAGCGGGGCGTCCCACATGACCCTCACGACATTCTCGCTCTGGGACACCTACCGCGCCCAGATGCCTCTTATGACGCTTCTGCACAGGGAAAAGATGCCGGACGTGCTCAACACCATGCTTGCGATATGCGACGAGCAGGGACGGCTTCCGGTGTGGCATCTCTGGGGCAACGAGACCGACTGCATGGTCGGGAACCCGGGCATTCCGGTCGTGGCGGACGCGATTGTCAAGGACATACCGGGCTTCGACCGTGAAAGGGCCTTCGAGGCGATTGTAAGGACGAGCGGAGAAACCGGGCGCGGCGGGGAACTGCGTGCCAAGTACGGCTACATCCCCTGCGACCTGATGAACGAGGCCGTGGCCTACGACATGGAATATGCCCTTGCGGACGGGGCGGCGGCCCTTGCCGCGGAAGCTCTTGGAAAGGCTGGGGAGGCGGAAATGTTCCGGGAGCGCAGCCGTTCATGGAGGCATTACTTTGACAGCTCCACAGGTTTCATCCGCGGACGCGACAGCCGCGGAGACTGGCGCACGCCGTTCAACCCCTTCTCTTCCGAGCACCGCGCGGACGACTACTGCGAGGGCAACGCATGGCAATATACATGGCTCGTCCCGCACGACATTCCGGGGCTTCAGGACTGTTTCGGAAGCCGTGAAAGGATGGTTGAAAAGCTCGACTCGCTGTTCACCGTCAGCTCCGTAATCGAGGGCGCGGAGTCCTCTCCGGACATCTCAGGTCTCATCGGCCAGTACGCCCACGGCAATGAGCCGAGCCATCATATCCTCTACATCTACTCCATGCTCGGACAGCCGGACAAGACCGCGGACCTCGTGCACCGTGTCCTCACCGAACTTTACCGCCCGGAGCCCGACGGCCTCTCAGGCAACGAGGATGTTGGCCAGATGTCAGCGTGGTATGTCCTCTCGTCTATGGGGCTCTACGAGGTGGAACCGGGCTCCGGCCGCTACTGGTTTGGCACCCCGGCCTTTGAGAGCCTCACGCTCGACCTCGACTCCCAGAGAAAGGGGGACGACTGCAACCTCGGCCGCAGCTTTGTCATCCGTGCCGAAGGCCTCAGCGCCGACAACCGTCACATCCGCGCCGTCCGCCTCAACGGCATCCCCCACGACAAGCCCTACATCGACTACCGCGACATAATCCGCGGCGGCGAGCTCACCTTCGAAATGACCCCCTGACAGTTCCGGTACATTTGCACCGCCCAAATTTTAGAAAAACGGACAAAATTCGTAATTTTGCGTTGGAAAAACGGACATAAGTATGATTAAACGGAAGATAGACAGCAAGATAGACGAATTTCGGCGATTTATCGCAGTTTGAAATATCAAAACCTTGCATTTATCGCAGTTTTCCTTCTCAAAAATGCCGAAATATCGCAGCTTGTCGTAAAAAGTAATTATCAACAAGTTCTCATTCAAGAGCGCCGAAAGAATCAGGAGAGAAAAGGCATATATCGTCGATGGCGCATTCCAATCCGACAGGGAGGGTACGCTCACAACGGAGAATCTTGGCTTTAGGATGGAGAATGTCGTATATATAGAGCTGCTTCGTCGCTATAGGAATGAGAACGAACGCGGTGAAGAGAAGTACGAAGGAGTAAAAATAAAGAAAACAACGGTCATCGACTGGCTTCTGGGCAACAGTCTTTAATTGAGCATCTGGCAGCGGCAGCATCGCAGGATTCGTCTCTCCGAAAAAATGAGTATCTTTGACGGATTTTCGGCATATCTGTAAATAATATGGATTCCGAGATATGGTATAGAAACTGAAGATATGGGGAAAGGAATTGATAATCAGAGATATAGGGATATGAAGACGGTTGCGGGGACATATATTCCCGACATTGACGTCGAATATCCGGAGGACAGGTCGGACGCGCACATCGCCGGGGTGAGGTATGACGGGCGGCAGGTGACGCTTGACGAGAAATTTCCGTACTACGACCGTTCTTTCAAGTTCCGTCTGAATCATGCGCTGAACCGCCTTCTGCTGCGCTGTGTCGTGATTTGGGTCAATCGCGTGCGCTACGGGCTGCGGATTGTGGGCAAGGAGAATCTGAAGAAAAACAAGGCTCTGCTGAAGGACGGGGCGCTGACGGTCTGCAATCATGTCTATCGCTGGGACCTTGCCTGCGTGCTCGACGCCATAGGCAACAGAAACCTCTGGTTCCCGATTTACGGCGACCACATGAGGGGCAAGGATGCATGGTTCATGCGCTATCTCGGAGGCATCCCGATTCCCGAGACACGCGCCGGTATGCGCCCGTTCGATGCCGCGTTCGACGAGTACCGCAAGAAGAAGGAATGGCTGCACGTCTTCCCGGAGGCGGCCAGCTGGAAGTTCTACACCCCGATTCGCTCATTCAAGCGCGGCGCGTTTTCGATGGCATACAAGTACAACATCCCGGTTGTCCCCTTCGTCCTTTCCTACCGTCCCCGCACCGGCATCTACAGGCTTTTCGACAAGCTCGACGTCCCGCTCCTGACCCTGCACGTCGGCACGCCGATTGTCCCGGACACAACCAGGCCGCGCAAGGATGAAATCACCCGCCTGCTCACCGAAGCGCACGCCCAGATGGTCAGCATGGCCGGCATCACCTCAAACC
>CAVBPI010000167.1:4522-5880 GCA_963596955.1 bacterium
CTCAAACCCCTGGTCAGCGGAGTAACGTTATATATCCCGACTGAATGTAAGTTCCGTGGCGACTTTTGATAGCAGAACATTGCATATTGATATTAAAACTCATATATTTGCACGAAAAATAGCAATATGGGACAGACGGCAGTTACAATACGGCTTGACTCGGGCACTAAACAGCAGCTGGATGTGTTGTGCCAGGAGTTTGGAATGAGTGTTAACACGGCATTTAATATATTTGCCCGCTCAGTTGTGCGGAATCGGAAGATTCCGTTTGAAATACAGGCGGACTCTAAGGCTGAAACCGTTCGTAAGGCTCGTGAGGCCATCCTTCAGATGCGCAGAACCTCCGAGGCCAACGGCAATTCCGAGATGAGCCTTGACGAAATCAATTCTGAAATCAGAGCGGCACGGAATCTTCATCAGTAGAAGTCGGTATGAAACAATATTATGCAGTAGTTGACACCAATGTCCTTGTATCTGCGTTGTTGGCCTCTCTAAAAAATCGCGCGACTCCGCCGTTGCAGATAATTGATTGTCTTCTTGACGAGACGATAATACCCGTGTATAATGATGAGATACTTTCCGAGTATCGCGAAGTCCTGCATCGTAAGAAATTTGATTTCTCAGATGACGCGATTGACAATCTCATGAATGCGATAATATCATTAGGCGTTTATTCTGACCGTATTCCTGCCACTGATGAATGTGACGACCCTAAGGACATCGTCTTTTATGAGGTCACTCTTTCCCTCGACGACGCATACTTGATTACCGGAAATATTAAGCATTTTCCATCAAAGCCGTTCGTCGTTACTCCTACCCAAATGCTCGAAATCGTAGTAGCGGATCCGGCGGATGCTTAGGCTGTAGGCGAGTTCCACAGTTCAAGGGGTGACCAAATCGAGGACACCCGAATTAAGACAAACTGCGAACAGTTCAATGCCAAGGTACTTTTTCGAAAAGTTCGCTCGTCGCATTATGCATCCCCGCCTGCCAGCGACTGTTGCAGTTCCGGCCAGGTCATTTCCGGCGGGAGAGAGGCTTGGCCTGTTTCCTGGGTGCCTTGGGAGGCGGTGCGGCGGCTGTCGGGGTTGATTAGGTGGATGAATTGGAGGCCGGCTTGGAGCGCTCCGCCGTCCTTGGAGGTCTTGTCGCCTATCATCAGCGTTTCGGCGGGGACGGTGCCGAGGGCCTTGCAGACGTTGAGGAAAACTTCCTCGCGGGGTTTCAGGCCTCCCATCGCGGGGGATTCCCAGACGGCGTCAAAGTCGGCTTCCGAAAGGCCTATGGCCGCTAACTTCTCGGCCGCGAAACAGTAGTCCGAGAGGACGGCGAGCCTGTAGCCCTGTCTGCGAATACCG
>CAVBPI010000168.1:0-2823 GCA_963596955.1 bacterium
CATAGCCGTCCTTAACCAGTGATTCAACGACTGTATTTGCCCCGGCGGCGTCACCGTCAAGAGCCTTCAGAGCATTTTCCCTGATGTCAGAGACGCAGTACTCCCGTCGCGAGCACAGATTTCGCAGTCTCGAAAGAATCTTCTGAACGGCATCCTCTCCTGTCATTGGCATCAGAAATTATAGCCGAAGCTGAGGTAAAGGCCGAAATGATGTATGATGTCGGACCAGTTGACATTCGCCGTAATAGGGCCGAAAATCGTGTTATAGGAATATTCGAGCGCAAAGCCGTACATTCCCCGCCCGGCACTGATGTCGCGGAAAGAGTCAAAGGTGTAGAGACAGTTGGCGATTCCTGTTATGTAGTGATTCTTGGCGACGTTGAAGCGCAGGTCGGCCCGAGCCACTCCGAGCTTAGGACTGAGCATCATCAGCCGCTCGATTCCGGCGAACGGAATCTGCTGCTCAAGATAGCGTCCCCCAATCTGTCCGCCGACCGCATTTGCAAACACCACCGGAGACTTGTCCCCGAACTGGCAGCGGGCATTCAGCGACGGAATAAAGGTAAAGACCTTCCCGGCCGGAACCACCGCCTTGAAATCCAGATTTACGGTGTGCAGTCCGCCGTTCTGGAGACTGTGCACATAGTCCGTGAAAGTCCAGTCGTATGACAGGCCCACCTTCACGCCCCTTGTCGGGAAATAGCCGCGGTCGAAGTTATCGACCTTTCCGTCGATGTGAAGGCTCATGTAGTTCGACAGGGCTTCCATCGGCTTGTAGGACTCACTGAAATATGAGGAGAGGAAGGTGTCCGCCGTATTGTCATAGAACAGGTCGTTGCGGAGCCCGAGCTTCACGTCGAAGTAGGACCATTTGAGACCCGAGACAAACACCTCCTGACGAGATGAAAGATAGTCAAACATGGGCCAGTTGTTCCTCGAATTGAACACCTTGGCCTGAGTCCATCTGACGGAGGCGGAGGCATTGACGGTCGGAAACCTCGGGGAATCATAGGAGTAGCGGAGCTTAAATTCGGGATTCATGCTGAGCTTCGTGTCAAGGTTCAGCGTCGAGCCCTGAATCCTGTTGGCGAAAAGGCCTATGTTAAAGACTGCCGTGACAAATTCCTCAGTGTCGGCACGCATCCCTATCCCGAGCTGGTGAATCGGTCCCTTCTTGCAGGTGATGTCGAGGTCGAAAGGCTCGGTCCTGCCGTGCAGTTCGTAGGAGACATAATCGTATGCGCCAGTCGCATAGACCTGCGCCATAGCATGAGAAATCCGCTCGTATGAGAGCGTGTCCCCCGGATGAATGTCTATCTTCCTCTTGAGAATCTTCTCTTCCGTGGCATCAACTCCGGAGATTCTCACATTCCCTATTTCCACGGGGCGGTTTCGCAGGTTGATGGCATGGGGGCCTGCAAGCCGGAGCGAGTCCTCCCCCACCCGGCGCTTTATGGCCACCAGCAGGGAATCCTTGGCCCGAGCCGCCTCATAACCGTTGTGAATCAGCTTGTCGATGTTCTCCTTGGAGAAACTGAGCATATTCAGTCCCATGAGGTCCGGACGTATCGAGACATCGGGGATATAGACATTCCGCTCATAGACCTCCCTCTCGAACATATCCATACTGTGGGAGACGATGTCGCCAAAGTTACGAATCTGCGCCCCCGGCTTCGGCGGCGAGGTCACGTCAACGCCTATTATTATGTCCGCGCCCAGCTGCTTCGCGATGTCCGTAGGATAGTTGTCCCTCATGCCACCATCGACAAGGACAAGACCGTCATACTTCACAGGAGTGAACACGCCGGGAATGGACATCGTTGAACGAAGCGCCGTGTTAATCGGGCCGTCATACCAGACCTTAGTCTTTCCCGAGGCAAGATCCGTGGAAACGCAGGCGTAAGGAATGGGAAGGTCCATGAAGTCCATAGGATCCTGATAGCCCACGGTGAGGGAGCTGAAGAGGTTGGATATGTTCTGCCCATAGACATAGCCTGAAGGGAGGCTTCCGAGCAGGTTGTCCCTAAGGACATGACTCTCATGCTCATCGTCAGCCTCTATGTGTATGTCGGCCTGCATCCTCTTCGCCGGCTCGACGTTCTGCGTTCCGCTGGCATAGTAGAACGGCATGGATATGAGATACTTCTCATTATATTTTGTCCTGTTGTAGGAAATGTACTCCCGCGGCAGCTTGTCGCGCATAAGCGCGTTCCAGTCGAGGCTGCGGATGAGCGTGTCTATCTCGCGGTAGTCATAGCCCATCGAGGTCAGTCCGCCCATAAGTCCTCCGATACTCGTGCCGAGAACGAAATCCACGGGTATCCTGAGCGAGTCAAGATAGTGCAGCACGCCGATGTGAGCCGCCCCCTTGGCGCCTCCTCCGCTCATCACGAGCGCGACTGTCGGACGGTGCTGACGGATAGAGTCCAGACGCACCTTCATCCGAGCCATCACTATGGAATCCTCGACAGGAGAGACGCTCCGGCCGAAATAAGTCCTGCGCGGATAGTCCTGCGCGGACAGTTCAAGGGTCGCGGCGCATGATAGCAGCACGACGACGAGCACAAGGAAAGATGAAACAAACCTCTTCATGTCCAATACTTTAAAATCCGTCTGTCTAACCTTCAGTTTTCATGCCGTTCGTTTCGGAACCCGCCGTTTTCTCCGCGTACTTCTCTGCATTTTGGGCGGCGTGCTCCCCGGCAAGGAGGCCGCAGGCGGCAAGAATGTCCTCGCCGCGGGATGCCCGTATGGTGGCGACTATTCCAGCATCGTTCAAACGCTTTCGGAAAGCCTCCATGGCCGCAGGGGATGACGTTCTGT
>CAVBPI010000168.1:2833-5879 GCA_963596955.1 bacterium
GTACGGGAAGTCCGGAATCTGATGGAAACGTATGAGATTCACACGGCATTCAAGGTGCCGGAGCAGCCTGACAAGCGCGTCGGCGTGGCGAGGAGTGTCGTTGAAGCCTCCGAACATGGTGTATTCGAAACTGACGCGCCGCTGGCCGCTGAAATCGTACTTTCCGAGCATACGGACAACCTCCGTTATCGACCAGGCCTTCTGTGCCGGCATCAGGCTCAGACGCTCTTCCGGGAAAGGGTCATGAAGGCTTACGGCGATGTGGCAGCGGCAGTCTTCCATGAATCTTTTCAGATTAGGCAGGACACCTATCGTGGAGACGGTAATCCGCTTGGGACTCCATGCGAATCCCCAGTCCGCGGTCAGAATCTCTATCGTCCGCATGACATTGTCATAGTTGTCCAAAGGCTCACCCATGCCCATGAATACGGTGTTGGTGAGCGCGTCGCTCTCATCCACGGAGAGGAACTGCGAAATGATTTCCCCAGCCGTGAGGTTACCATGGAATCCCTGCCTGCCGGTCATGCAGAACCTGCATCCCATGCGACATCCCGACTGTGACGAGACACAGAGCGTCGCACGTTCACCGTCGGGAATCATCACTGCCTCAACGGCGGATTCCTCTGTCCTTCCGAGCACGGGGAAGAGATATTTCTTCGTCCCGTCAGCCGAAGTCATCACGTTCACAGGCTCGACAAGTCCCAGATCATACTTCTCGGAAATCTTCGCCCTTGCGGTCTTCGACAGGTTGGTCATTCCGTCAATCGAGCGTACCTTCTTCTGATACATCCACTGCGCAATCTGCCCGGCAGTGAACTTAGGCAGCCCGAGCGATAGCACAAGTTCCTGCAATTCAGAGAGATTCTTTCCGAGAAGAGTTTCTTTCATACCTAATTTCCATTTTTATCCAGCGACCGCGATACCGAGTCAAGGCTATTTGCTCACGAGCCCGAACTTCTCCATCAGCGCCTCCGGCTGAGGGTCGTGTCCGCGGAAATTTCGGTAGAGCACGGCCGCATCCTCAGAATCTCCCTTCGAGAGGATGTTGTCGCGGAAGCTGTGGCTCACCTCGGTATTGAATATGCCCTTCTCCTTGAACAGCGAGAAGGCGTCGGCCTCAAGGACCTCAGCCCACTTGTAGGAGTAGTAGCCGGCCGAGTACCCTCCCGCGAAGATGTGCGAGAAGGAGGTGGAGATACAGGTCTCCGGAATAGTGACGGACACGGCATAAGGTTCGAGCGCCTTCTTCTCAAATGTCAGGACATCAAGGTTTTCCGGCAGCGAAGGCAGTGAATGCCAGGCCATGTCAAGCAGGCCGAACTGGAGCTGACGCACCTGAGAGTAGCCGGCAAGATAGTTCTTCGCGGCCACAATCTTGTCTATGAGCTCGGCCGAGATGTTCTCCCCTGTCTGATAGTGCTTCGCGAATGTATTGAGATACTCCGGCTCGAATCCCCAGTTCTCCATTATCTGAGACGGAAGCTCGACGAAGTCACGCGCCACGGACGTGCCGGTTATTGAAGGATAACGCCCCTCGGCAAGTATGCCATGAAGAGCATGGCCGAACTCGTGGAGGAAAGTCGTGAACTCGTCGTGCGTAAGGAGTGACGGCGAGGTCGATGTAGGCTTGCTGAAATTGGTGACTATGCTTATGAACGGCCTCTTTTCCACTCCGTTCTCGATGCTCTGTCCCCTGAATTCCGTCATCCATGCGCCGCCTCTCTTGCTTGCGCGCGGGAAGAAGTCCGCATAGAACAGTGCCTTGTGCACTCCGTCACCGTCAGTCACGTCATAGACCTTCACGTCCTTGTGATAGCCCGGAATGTCCTTACGGAGAGTGAAGTTCAGCCCATAAAGCCTGTGCGCGAGGTCGAACACGGCGTCAATGCAGTTTTCAAGCCTGAAATAAGGCTTGAGGAGTTCCTCGTTAAGGGAATATTTCGCCTCCTGATAGCGCTCAGACCAATAGGAAAAGTCCCAAGGCATCAGTTCGCTGTCCTCAAAGCCGTTCTCCTTTGCATAGTTCAGAATCTCAGCGACCTCGGCCTTCGCAAACGGAAGTGACGGAATCACAAGCTGTGCAAGGAAGTCATTGACCGTCTTGGAGTTCTTCGCCATCCTTTCTTCAAGGGCATAGTCGGCATAAGTGCCGTAGCCGAGGATGTTAGCGGTCTTTATGCGGAGGTCGATTATCTTCTTCACGTTCCCGCGGTTGTCGAACTCCCCGAAAACAGCCCTCGTGTTGTAGGCCATATACATCTGACGACGAAGCTCACGCACCTTGCTGAACTTCATGAACGGGCCGTAGCTCGGGTAGTCAAGAGTGAACGCCCAGCCTTCCAGACCCTTTTCCACGGCTGTCTCCGCGGCCGCATCCACCACATACTGCGGAAGTCCGTCAAGTTCCGTGGAGTCGGTGACATTCAGCGTGTAGGCGTTGGTCGCCGCAAGGACATTCTTGCTGAATGAGAGCGTCGCGAGCGAAAGCTCCTCCGAAAGGCGGCTATACTCGGCCTTGTCCGCCTTGCTGAGATTGGCTCCGTTGCGAGCGAACGACCTGTAGGAATTTTCAAGAATACGCATCTGATCCTGTTCAAGCCCAAGGCTCTCCCTCTTGTCATAGACAGCCTTCACCCTCTGGAACAACTTGTCATTAAGGGTGACGTACATCGAATATTCCGTAAGCTTCGGAGAAACCTCCTCGGCAATCTTCTGCATCTCGTCGTCGGTGTCGGCCTCCATGAGGTTGAAGAATATCCCGGAAACTCTCTCAAGTGTCTGGCCGGCATACTCCATCGCCTCTATCGTGTTGGCAAAAGTCGGCTCCTCCTCATTGTTCGCTATGGCGTCGATTTCTGCCTTGGCCTCGCTTATTCCCTGCTCGAAGGCAGGCAGGTAGTGTTCATTGCGGATTTTGTCGAACTGCGGAGCGCCATAAGGCAGTTTCGACTCCGTCAAAAGCGGATTTTCCATATTACAAGAAGTGACAGTCGCGAGCGCGATGCCCGCTGCAAAAACAAACTTTTTCATTCTTATACCTATATAA
>CAVBPI010000169.1:0-5876 GCA_963596955.1 bacterium
CCGAGTACCGGGGCGAGGACCTGTGGCATGCTGTGGCCGGAATTGCCGGGGCGGCTGCTGGAATGGTCAGGCTGCTTGCAGTAAAGGCGATAATGGCAAGCCGCAGGAAGGGACGCAAGAAGGGCCAAGACAAGGCGGACGGGACGGCGTCAGCGGAGGGAAACGGCGGCGGAAGAAGCACTTACATGGCCACTGCAGCGGCGTTAGCTTCAGCCCTGCTGCTGTCTATGACCGCAGCGCCGGAGACGTCCGCACAGAGCCGCGGAGAGTTCAGGGAATGCTGCGACAGCCTGACCGCCCGTCTCCAGAGGCACACCGGAGTCCGCTCCGACAACCTGAAGCTGCGCAAGGTGCTGCGCAGGGGCAAGCAGCTTGACTTCTACTTCGACCAGACGCTCGGGGACTATCCTTGGCACGAGGGCGACGTCGAATGGTTCAGGAAGGAACTGAAGTCATGCTTCCCGAAAAAATATGCCGGGCGCACTGTCGGGGAGGTGTTCTCGAAGCGCAGCCCGCTCAAGGACTTCGTGACCCCGAGGCTGACATACGGGGGCGTTCCGGCCAAGAGTCTCAACAGGGTTCCCGACCCGGCGGCACGCGAAACCGACATTGTCCGCAAGATTGGCGGGATGGAGTTCAGCAAAGGACTGGAGCACAGGAATATAGCTCTGTGGCAAAGTCACGGCTACTACTACGAGCAGTCGCTCGACCGCTGGGAATGGCAGCGCGCCTGCCTCTTCCAGACCGTCGAGGACATGTTCACCCAGAGCTTCGTTCTCCCCTTTCTCGTTCCCATGCTCGAAAATGCCGGGGCATATGTGATGCTGCCGAGGGAAAGGGATTTCAACAGTGCGGAATATATCATTGACAACGACATATATGAAACCTCCAGGACAAAGGGAAGCTTCAGGGTGGAAGGCGACTGGAAAATCGCCGGGCCTGGATTCGCCGACAAGGAGGAGGTGATTCATGACGGGGACAACCCGTTCTTTGCCGGAACTTTCCTTTCCGCGGAATGCGGAAGCAAGTCGAAGAAGGGCACTGCGCCCAAAGCCGTCTGGCGTCCCGATATTGCCCGGGAGGGAGAATATGCCGTCTATGTCGCCTACCGCAGCCTGCCGGAAAGCACGGAATCCGCACACTACACGGTGAGGCATCTCGGAGGCTCCTCTGAATTTCTTGTGAATCAGAGAATTGGAGGCGGGACATGGATTTATCTCGGAACATTCCCTTTCGGCAAGGGCAAGGACGGATGCGTGGTTCTCGACTGCGAAGCGCCCGGCGGCAAGGGCATTGTCTGTGCCGATGCTGTCAGGTTCGGAGGCGGAATGGGCAATGTCGCGAGAGGGCTTTCCGCTGACGGAAGGACGGACGCGACCGCCGAGAGTGCACAACGAGCCACCACAGAGAGTAAACAGCAGGCCGGGGAGGTTTCCGGAATGCCGCGCTTTGCCGAGGCAGCGAGATACAGCCTGCAATGGTACGGTGCTCCGGAGAGGGTCTGGAGCCAGAACGAGGGCAAGAGCGACTACCGCGACGACTATATGTGCCGCGGAACATGGACGGACTGGCTCAGCGGAGGCTCGCGGATGAACAGGAAGGCAGAAGGGCTCGGAATTCCGATTGACCTGTCCTTCGCGTTCCACACCGATGCCGGAATCGCCGCGCGCGACACGACCATAGGCACGCTTGCTATTTACACCTCCGTATCCGAAGACAAGACCGAACTGCCCTCCGGAGAAAGGCGAATCACAAGCCGTGAGTATGCGGACATCGTTCAGTCTCAGATAGTTGCCGACATACGCGCGACCTACGACCCGGATTGGACAAGGCGCGGGACAAAGGACCGCTCCTATCTTGAATCCCGCACCCCTACGGCTCCGTCGATGATTCTCGAACTGCTCTCACATCAGAACTTCAATGACATGAAGTTCGGCCTCGACCCGGCGTTCAGGTTTCTGGTCTCCCGTTCGGCATACAAGGGAATGCTGAAATATCTCAGCAACCGCTACGGCTGCCCTTACGCCGTCCAGCCTCTCCCCGTACGCTCCTTTGCGACGGAACTTGGAGTTGTCGGCGACAACGAATATTCCGTGAACCTCAGCTGGCTTCCGCGGGAGGACTCTCTCGAACCCACGGCAAAGCCTAAGGGATATATCCTCAGCACAAGAATCGACGACGGCGTTTTTGACGGCGGCACAGTAATGAAAAACACGAAAACCGCGGCGGACGGACGGGTCTCATATTCACTGAAACTTGAGAAGGGTCATGTTTACAGTTTCCGCGTCACAGCTTTCAACGACGGAGGAAAGTCGTTTCCGTCGGAGACATTGAGCGTCGGCCTGCCTAAGGGCAAGAATGCCGGAAACGTGCTGATTGTAAACAACTTCACACGTGTGGCCGCGCCCTCATACATCGACACGCCCGAATATGCCGGATTCGACAGCAGGAACGGCGGTGGAGTGGATTACGGGCAGAGAATCAACTACATAGGAGAGATGTACCAGTTCAGGCGCGGTCTCCAGTGGAAGGACGACGACGCGCCGGGGTTCGGAGCATCATGGACGGACATGGCGGCTTCGCTGCTCGCGGGCAACAGCTTCGACTACCCGGCGGTTCATGGGCGAGAGTTCATGAGGCTCGGACACGGCTTTGTGTCAATGAGTTCGGAGGCATTCGAGGCTCTTGGGACGGCGCCGGGCAACAGCTCCGGGACAGCCGCTGCCGGCCGCGCGGATTTCCCGATTCTCGACCTGCTCTGCGGCAAGCAGGGCACGACCCCTCGCGGCACGGGCAAAGTTGAGCCGATGTTCGAGGTGTTCCCGGAGGCATTGCAGGGGCGGCTGCGGGAGTTTACTGAAGGAGGCGGCTGCGTGATTGTCTCCGGGGCGAACATCGGCACCGACCTCGGAGAAGGCATCTATCAGGACTGCACAGGTCCAGGAGCGGGATTTGCGGCACAGGTCCTCGGATTCAGGCCGATGAACGGGCACGCAAGCCGGAGCGGCGAGTACAGATGGGTCGGCGAGGGACGCAGGGAAGCATCCGGGAAGTTTGCGAACACGCCGAATGCAGAATGCTACTGCGTCGAGGCACCGGACGGCATTGTCCCGGCAAACACCGCCGGCAGGACTTTTCTGCGCTACAAGGACACGGGGATTTCCGCAGGAGTAGCCTATGACGGAGGGAGCTACAGAACTGTCTGCATCGGATTCCCGATTGAGACGGTGACGGACTGGAAAGAGATGAGGCATATCCTTGAATATTGCCTTGATTTCTTCAACAAATAAGCTTTAGACATTTTGATTATGACGGCAAGGGAACAGGAAATTATCGAACTGATTCACAAGGAAGTGAAACCGGCGCTCGGATGTACGGAGCCCATTGCCGTCGCCCTCGCGACCGCCAAGGCCACTGAAATTCTTGTCGCAGGGTGCGGGCTTTCCGAACGTCCCGCGATGGAAATCTGCGTGGAGGTCAGCGGAAACATCCTGAAGAACGGAATGGGAGTAGGAATCCCGGGCACGGGGATGGTCGGGCTGCACATCGCGGCCGCCCTCGGAGCCGTCTGCGGCAAGTCGGAATATGGGCTTGAGGTGCTGAACGAGCTGTGCCCGAAGGCCGTCGGGAAGGCGAAGAAGATGGTCTCGGAGGGGCGCGTCACCGTGAAGATGGCTCCGGAGAACGGGCACAAGCTCTATGTTAAGGCGGCTGTCAGCGCCGTCATCTCAGGAGAAAGTCACTGTGCCAAGGCCGTAATCGAGGATTCTCACGACAGGATTGTGGAGACGTGGTATGACTCTCAGGTGTTCGGCGGAGCCTCCGGTTCCGCGGAAAAGTCCGGCGGCAATGAGGAAAAGACAACTCTGGACTATCATCTTTCCGTCGCGGAAATATATGACTTCGCGAAAAGCGTCGCATTTGACGACATCCGCTTCATTCTCGAATCAAAGGACATGAACCTCAGGCTCGCGGAGGAAGGACTGAAAGGCAGCTATGGGCTGAGGGTGGGAAAGACCATCGCCGACGCGCGCTTTACCCCGGTCTTCGGCAAGGATTTCCTGAGCTACGCGATGTCTCTCACCGCCGCAGCATCTGACGCGAGGATGGCGGGCTGCACGCTCCCGGCGATGAGCAACTCTGGCAGCGGCAACCAGGGAATCACGGTCACGATGCCGGTCATCGCCTTCGCCCTCCACTACGGCGTGCCCGACGAACAGCTCGCCCGCGCCCTCGTCCTGAGCCATCTCGTCGCCATCCACATCAAGGGCTACCTCGGCAAGCTCTCTGCCCTCTGCGGCTGCGTGATTGCCTCCACCGGCTCCTCCTGCGGCCTTGTCTATCTGCACGAGGGCAGCTGCGCACAGGTCTGCAACGCCATCAAGAACATGATCGGGAACATCACCGGCATGGTCTGCGACGGTGCGAAGGTAGGCTGCGCCATGAAGGTCGCCTCCGGAGTATCAAGCTCCATCCAGTCCGCCGTCCTGGCCCTCGACGACATCTGCATCTCCTCCAACGACGGCATCATCGAGGACGACATCGAAAAGACCATCCGCAACCTCGGCCGCATCGGCTCCGTCGGAATGCAGAGCACCGACAACATGATTCTCGACATCATGTCCTGCAAATAATATAATAATATATCCCCATTTCATGGGATTGCATGGAATGGATTTTATGGTTATTTTTGCGTCGTTTTAAAAAATATCACTGGATATGAAACACATTGCAACAAAGACTATTATGACAATTTGTGCGGCTATGATTCTCGCCTCATGCGGCGGCACGGGAAAGACACCGGCGGCAGGCACAGCGGAAGCGGCGGCACTGCTGCAGAAAGACCTCAAGGGAACTTATGTCGAGCTTTTCAGCACGCAGACGCTGCTCAACCCGAAATGGGACGCTCTCTGGCTCGGCGAATGTGCAAAGACTGTCGGTGAGGACGCTGCGCCGGCCACGGTTGCCATGCTCAAGAACTCCATGAACGGAAAACTCACGGGAGAGGCGGCGACGGAAGTCTTCGGTGACGGGTCGGACGGCTGGAAGAACGGATTTCAGTTCAACTGTGACTTCAAGCAGGGCGTCAGCAAGTTCACATTTGACGGGAAAGGCGGCATAAGCGGGACGGACGCGGACGGGAATGAGCTGTTCTCGCACAAATATGCCTTCGACAGCTACAACAGCGACTACGACTTCTATTTCTTCAAGTCCGAGGACGGCAATGAGGATGAGTTCAGCTGCTTCGCCATGCGCTCCGACACACCTGCCTCCACACATCACATCGAGTTCCGCTACGGCACCGACATCGAGTCGCTCGCAGCCTTCTGCACAGGGAAATATGCCTATTGGATGGCCGCCGGAGTTCTTGAAAACTCAGATTCGGAGCAGGAAAACTCTATCAGGATTTTCGTCAAGGAAAACACTGAGAACCAATGATATAGATTATTGATTTATGCGTATTCACGTATTTCACACCGGGGAGGTTCATGTGTCGCCGTATCTCCCGTTCGGAGGCAACAAATGTTCCATACTGAAGGCTTCCGGCTTCACGACACCGAAGAAAGACTGGCTCTGGCTTCCCGTAAGTTCCTATCTGATTGAACATCCGAAAGGACGGATCCTCGTTGACACGGGATGGAATCGTGACATGAGCCCGAATGGAATATATGACAGAAAAGCTCAGATTCGCTCGTTGGGCAGCCCGTTACTATATATGATAAACCAAGGCCGGGTCGCAAATGGAAAGATGATTGCGGAACAACTTGAAAATATCGGACTGAAGCCTTCGGACATTGATTATGTGCTGCTGACACATCTTGACTGCGACCACGCCAACGGCTTGTCCCAGATGAGGGATGCAAGGCGGATTCTGG
>CAVBPI010000170.1:0-5835 GCA_963596955.1 bacterium
GTAGTCGAAGGTAATCTTGTTCTTGGCGTAGTTGAGCGCGAAGCGGTCACGGAACCCGGCCTCTTCGGCAATGTGGTCGAGCGTCGCCTGCGGGTGAGCCTCGCGGTAAAGGCGGGCGTGTTCGAGGCGGAATGCGTTGACGAAATTGTAGAAGCCCACCTCGGCGATATATTCCTTCGCGAGGGTCTTCTTTCCATAGTCTATCATGTCGATGACCTCGGTCTTCAGAAGCCCGGAATTGAGATACATCCTCCCGATGATTTCCACAAGCTCCCGGTGTATCTCCTCGCGTTCCCCGTTGTCAGCGAAGACTTCCCCGCCGGATTCTTCCTCGCTGTCTTCCCACATTTGTCCGTCATCCGGAACCTCGGCGGCATCGTCTTCCATATTGTCCTCTGCCTCCGGACCCTTTCTCTGCGGGTGGAGCACCTTGATGAGAAAAAAGACCATCCAAACCGTCATCGTCAGGTCCGAGACGACCTTCACCCAGCGGCAGTCCGACAGGAATACCGCCCAGGACATGGCGAACCAGAAGAACGGGAAAAAGACGACCTTCTTCGCAAAGTTGTAGGGGAAATCCCGCTCGCAGGAGAAATTGTCGTAGTGGTACTTGTCAATCTTCCGCTTGAGCTGCACTGAGACGACGGTGGCATAGGACATGAGGAGCAGCCCCATTACCCCGGCGCCGATTTTCAGAGCGGCTTCATGCTCCTCGACCCAGTGTCCGCAGAGGAGGCTCTGGAGACACAGCGCAATGATAATCAGCAGCGGCAGAATCGTGAACAGCAGACCCTTCCAGTTGTCGTAGAGCTTCCGCCTGTCGAAGTAGCGGCGGAAAATCAGCGAGAAGCACACGGGGTAGTAGAGTATGCCGAATATGCTGACATAAGTCCATATGGCCGTGTCCGCAGGGTTCACGACATACGGCAGCTGGAGGGCGCAGAGGGCGTAGAAGACGGTCAGCTGCCGGCGTGCCGGGTAGTACCAGTCCGCCGCGTCTCCCGAATATGGACCGCAGACATGAAACCACCGCACGAGAGCGCAAAAAATGCCGGCCAGAATGTAGGTCAGGCAGGCATCCGCGAAAAATATATCCGATATGGATTGATAGTTCATTTTCACAAACTGCTTTTACCCTGCAAAATTAGTGAAAATTTCGACTGAATGTGCGGGGTAAAAGCAGTTTGTGAAAATCGGGTTATGTGAATCAGAGCGAGAACTCTATCGCGAAACCGCCGCCCGGAGCCGCGGTGATGGAGAGAGAGTCGGCTGCGGTCACAGTGCGCCTTGTGATGGTGTAGGCCTGCGGGTTGGTGCGGTAGTCCGCGTCCGGAGCGTCCTGCCAGATGGTTGCGGTGTAGCTCCTGCCGCTCTCAAGGAAGTCGAGCGGAACCTCGAACTCGCGGCGGTTCTCGTCCGTCACGCCTCCGCAGAACCACTGCCCTGTGCCCTTGGCCTTTCTCGCGACGACCACATAGTCGCCCGGCTCGGCAAGCAGGTAGCGGCTCTCGGACCAATCGACGGCGACATCCTTTATGAACTGGAAGGCGTCCATGAACCTCGCATAGTTTTCGGGAAGGTCGGCCGCCATCTGGAGCGGTGAGTACATCGTCAGATAGAGCGCGAGCTGATTCGCGATTGTCGCGTTCACCTTGGAGCTGTTGTTGGCAAACTTGCTCAGGTCCATCTCGAAGATGCCCGGGGTGTAGTCCATCGGGCCTCCGTTAAGGCGCGTGAACGGCAGAATCGTCACGTGCTTAGGTGTCGTGCCTCCGAATGCCTGATACTCCGTTCCGCGCGCCGACTCGTTGCCGATGAGGTTCGGCCATGTGCGGCAGAGTCCCGTAGGGCGCACTGCCTCGTGGGCGTTCACCATTATGTGATGTCTTGCGGCCTCGGTGACGGCGTACATATAATGATTGACCATCCACTGCCCGTAGTGATATTCTCCACGAGGGATGATGTTCCCGACATATCCTGATTTCACTGCGTCATACCCATATTTGTTCATCAGGCTGTAGGCCGCCTCCATGTGACGCTCGTAGTTTCTCACGGACGACGAGGTCTCGTGGTGCATGATGAGCTTCACGCCTTTTTTGTGTGCGTAGTCGTTGAGAGCGTCGATGTCGAAGTCGGGATATGGGGTCACGAAGTCGAAGACATAGTCCTTGCTGTTGCCTGCCCAGTCTTCCCAGCCGACGTTCCATCCCTCCACAAGAACCGCGTCAAAGCCGTTCTCTGCGGCGAAGTCGATGTATTTCCGCACATTGGCGTTGTTCGCGCCGTGCCTTCCGTTAGGCTTGGCGGAGAAATAGTCGGTCTTGCCGAGATGAACCGACTGGAAGTCGTCGGTGTAGGACCATGAGGAGGCGTTGGTAATCATCTCCCACCAGACACCCATATATTTTACAGGATGAATCCAGCTCACGTCGTCCAATGCGCACGGTTCGTTCAGATTGAGCGCAAGACGGCTCTGGAGCATGGCAGTGGCCGATTCCGTGACCTGAACGGTTCTCCAAGGAGTCGTGCAAGGGGTCTGCATATAGCCCTTCCAGCCCTGAGCGTCCGGGGTCAGGAACGAGGTGAGGACATGAGTCCGGGTGTCGGCGAGCAGGTGCATGCACGGATAGTCCAGAAGCGCGGCCTCATGGATGTTCACATAAAGCCCGTCGTCCGTCTTCATCTGCACGGAGGTCTGTATTCCGCATTTGGAGAAAGGAGTCTGGGACATATTCCCGCAGATGTCATATTTCTCCGGAATCTCGGAAATACGGCTTTCGATATATTCATACTCCTGGGTGTCGTAGTCCCCCGGAATCCACCACGCCTTCCAGTCTCCCGCGAGGGCGAAGCTTGTCTTCTCTTCCTTTATTACGAAGTAGTTGAGCGGCTGGCCGTCGGGAAATTCGTAGCGGAAGCCGAGCCCGTCGTCGAAGAGGCGGAAGCGGACCGACATCAGCCGCCCCGTCGCGCCCTGCCTGAGGTTCACGAGAAGTTCGTTGCAGTGGCTGCGGATGGAATCTTCCTCGCCCCACACGGGATGCCAGACCTCGTCGAGGGAATCTCTGGTCTCGCCGACGAACTCGAACCCGTCAAGAAGGTCGCCGTCGCGGAGCTCAAAGCCGAGGGAACTCGGAAGGATGACATCCGTCTCACCATGTTTCAGGGAATATTCCGGAGTGCCGCCGTCAGTCAATGCAAAGCGCATTTCAAGGCTGCCGGAAGGCGATTTCAGAGACGTTTCAAATTTGTCCGGAGCCTTCTCCGAGCACGCTGCCGCCACAAGGGCGACAAGCAGGGAAATGATTGTCTTTGTTTTCATGCGTTCATTATTGTTTTAGTGTGCGATTCGTTTTTCTCCATTGGCTGACGGATGTCCCGATGACCCGTCGGAAGTCCGTGTGGAAGTTGCTTCCGTCGCTGTAGCCGACTTCCTCGCTGACCTGCTCGGCCGTCATCTCCGGGTGTTCCGACAGCAGCGTGCAGGCGTCACGCAGCCGCAGCCTGTTTCTCCATGAGCGGAAGTCCATCCCGTTCTCGCTCTTCATGAAGGCGCGCATCGTCGCCGCGTCAGTGCCGAGTTCCATCAGTATATCTTTATAAGGTATGTCCTTCTCTCGGTATTTCCCCTCGGCTTCCCATTTCTCAATCCTCTCCCTGAGAGCCTGCCGCTGTGCTTCGGGGATGGCGACCTGTGCCTTTGCTCCCTGTCTGCTTTCTGAGGCGGCCGGTGTTTCCGATGGCTTGGGGCTTGTTGATGTGGCGATGGCCGGAAGTATGAATGCGGTCCGGTTCACATAGCGCAGCATGGCCATTGCCACGAAGGTGTAGCAGACGAGATAGGCCGGGACGAAGACGATGTAGGACCACGGCCCTGCAAACATGGAGCATATGGCCATCACTCCGATGACGAGCATGAGTATGAATCCCGCCTTTATCTGGCTGAGCCTCGGGGAGCATTCCTCGGCATAGTAGTCGTTGGCCTCGCGGAGGGTTTTGCCGAGCGAGCGGAAGAACCGGATGCTGTAGAGGACGAGCTGGAGGACGAGCAGGACTGTCGCGCCGTAGAAAAGCGGGCGGTAGAGCGTCGGGGCGAGGAACATCGCGGCATAGAGCAGCGCGGACAGCCCCGTTATCACTCCTGTCTGAATCCCGACCCATTTCCCCGTGACCACGTCCGGACGGATGAACACCAGCAGCGTGCCGGTGAGCAGCAGGGCCTGATATGAGGCGACGATGAGGGTGTTCATCCTGTCGAGTTCGCTGTCATATCCCGTGAAATAGCAGGTGAGGTTCAGCGCTGACAGTATGAGGTAGGATGCGGCGAGCGTTCCCCGTGCCTTTCCAAGTTTCCTGAACTCGGGCGTACTGGGAATCCTCATGTTCATCAGCACGACGGCCAGCACGGCAATCACGCCCGAGGCCAGCAGCATAAGGTCACAATATATATCGTCAATCGTCATTTCTTATTCTTCATGGCGTAAAGTTACGCTTTTTTCGACTTTGTTTCATCAAAAATAGTGTGAATGACGGCTACGCTGCATAATTTTGACGATTCTGTGAAAATATGGATATTATGAAAAGGATTGTTTTGCAATTTATGGCAACGGCGGCATTGACCACGTTTGCGGCATCGTGTGAAAAGGAAAAGACTGAAGAACCGGGGCTTCCGGCGAGCGTAGTCTCGATTACTGCGGAAACATGGGACATTGACTATACGGCACAGACCGTGAAGGTCGGCTTCTCTGTCGAAAAGCCTCGCGAGGGAGTTGAGATTTCGTTCATGACAAGGGCGGATTGGGTGAATATAGGCGTTCCGGCCGACGGGGAGGTTGTGCTTGAGGTCGCGGAAAATGACCTTCGGACTCAGGCGCGCACGGCGGAGATTGTCGTGGGCTATGATGACCTCGACCCGCAAGTCTTCACTCTGACGCAGGACTATCTCCATGCACGGATTGTGCTTGGCCGCGAGAATGAGTCCGTTGACTGTCCGGCGCAGGAGGTGCTTGTGCCTGTTGAGGTCCTTGACCCGATTGAGGGCGGAAGTCTCTCTGCTGAAAACGGCGCGGAATGGTTCTCTGTCGAGACGGAGAGCGATGGTGTCAGATTCAAGGTGCAGGAAAACACGACGGGAGGGGACAGGTCGGCTGTGGTGACAGTCGGTTATCCGGGAGCGGAGCCGGCGAGTCTCACGCTGGTGCAGAAGGCAGTGAAGGAATACGAGACCATCACCGGCATAAAATGGGCTCTGAACAACTGCGGCTACAGCGAAGAGAATCCGTATGGGATACTATATAATTGGAAGGAGCGCGAGACCGCCTGTCCGGAAGGGTGGCGGCCGGCAGACTATAAGGAAATGCGCATTCTTTTTTCCAACGCTTCGGAATGGACGTCCCACAATGGCATGAACGGTCGGTGGTATTCCGGGAAGACATCATATTCCGAGGAGGTGCCTCGGGTTTTCCTGCCGGCGGCCGGAGCTTATTGGGACGGCATATTCCGCGGTCAGGGAGAAAATGGGTATTATTGGACCGACGAACTGAATAATGGCGGAAAAGGCGTGTGCGGACGCTTGCTCTCGAAGGACAATGAGGGTTCTTATAGCACAACGACTCTGAGCACAACAAATGAGAAGTCCCGCCACTCGCTCCGCTGCGTGAGGAATTGAAAAATTTTGCGAAATTTCGCGTAATCCATTGAAAAATAAAAATTTAGTCGTATATTTGCAGCCCGCAAAAAGGCTTTGCGGAGTTTAATGTATTTATAATCAATTAATTAATCAACCAATGCCTGGATTAATTGGAAAGAAAATCGGAATGACTTCCGTTTTCGGTG
>CAVBPI010000171.1:0-5800 GCA_963596955.1 bacterium
CCTCAAACGAGGAGGGATTGACAGCCTTGAGACGGGTTCTGGAGCGATAGGCATAGATGGTGGACCTTGAATATCGCAGCAACGCCGATATGCGGTCAGTGGAGTTCAGTCCGAGACGGATAAGGGCATAGATGCGGAGTTCCGGCGACAGCACGTATGGAGCGGGCTGCGAGACGGCATTCCCGGGAAGGAGAAGGGCATTGAAGTCAGCGACAAAGGACGGGAATATGGACAGGAAAGTCTTGTCGAAGACGCTGTAAAACGAATTCCATTCCTGCTCGACGACGGCGTTGGACTTGAGTTCCTTCTGGAGGGCGCGGATTTCTCCGGCAATAGCCTTGCGGTTCAGCGACTTGCGGTATTCGTCGAGCCGTTCTATCCTCGCGATGCACTCCAGCATAAGCTGGGTCATGTAGCTGTCCTTGATGTTGCTCGCCTCGCGGATTGCCTCGGCCGCAGCCTCCTGCCGGACACCGGCGTCCGCAAGCTTGGATTTCTGCCTCCGGAGAATGATGACAAGCACAAGAAGCGCCACGAAGAACAGGCAGGCCACCGCCAGACAGCAGGTCACTATAATCATGTCGCGTCTCTTGGCCTGAAGGTAGGACTCATTGACGATGGAAATCAGAGGCGCGATGGCATCGACCTTGAGGCGGGCCTTGCAGAACAGCGCGTCATCAAGGGAGCGGGTCAGATATTCATGTGCCCGCCTTATGTCCCCGTCCTCATAAAGCATGACGGCAAGGGCACGCAGCGAGACATATTCCCGGTTCGCGTTGAGAAGGTCGGACATTGCGGAAACCACAAGATAGGACTCGGTCATTTCGCGAAGTCCGAGCTGAGTGTAGATGTCCGCCGCGGAAAGCGCGACCGGTCCCATAAGCGGGTCGGCCGGCGAAAGGCTGTCACAGACCGGAAGCACGACGTCCATCGCCGCCTTCAGATTCCCTTCCGAAAGCAGGCGGTCGCACAGAAAGACGGTGTAGTCAGGCTTGTCCAAAAGGATGGAGTCCCGGTAGGATTCGGTCAGGGTCCTGTAGCGGCGGCCAAGTTCATCGTCAAGACACAGGCTCGCAATGGATTCGCAGGCAAAATAGTAGAGCTTGAACATCTCTGTCCGGCAATCCTCCGTCATCGCCCGCCTGTCAACCCTGTCAAGCAGAGCCAAGGCCTCATGATGCAGCCCGGAAGTCTCATATCCCTTGGCAAGTGCCGTCAGGGAACGGTTCACAAGCGCCGCATTCCCCATGCTCCGGGCCAATGCGAGAGATTTTCCGGCATAGACGATGGAAGAGTCTGTCTGAAACTTGTCATAGAGGAGGCGCAGCCCGTCAAGAAGCTCATAGCGGCTTTCATCAGACACGGCGGTGTCAAGGCAGCGACGGCACGAGTCAATCTTATGCAGCCTCGCCTCGGCATACCCGTCGGCGTCACGCACCACCCTGTCCAGCTCCGTCAACGAAGGAAAACTCCTGTCCGCCGTCCCCGCCGCAAACTGCAACGGGACAACAAACAGGAGTAATATTAGACTCTTTATCAACATCAAAAACAGCTGAGAGTAAAAGTTGTGGAAGTGGTGCGGATGCAAGGCGGAAATTGGATTTTACCCGCAGCAACCTAATGGTTGTGAGGACTAAAATCCGATTTCCAACGAAGCAGACGTGCCGCTTCCGCGGCTTTTACTTTACAATGTCCGCTTTACTTCGACGACCTGATAGGCCTCGACAATGTCACCGACTTTGATGTCGTTGTAGTTCTGGATGTTCAGACCGCAGTCCTGACCGGAAACAACCTCCTTGACGTCGTCCTTGAACCTCTTGAGGGAGCCGAGCTCGCCGGTATAGACCACGATGCCGTCACGGATGACACGAATCTTGGAAGTGCGCTGGAGCTTGCCCTCGCGGACAATCGCGCCGGCGATGGTTCCGACCTTGGAAATCTTGAACGTCTCAAGCACTTCGGCGGTAGCGGAAATCTCCTCCTTCTCCTCAGGGGCAAGCATGCCCTCGATACCGTCCTTGACCTCGTTGATGGCGTCGTAGATGACGGAGTAGAGGCGGATTTCGATTTCCTCCTTCTCGGCAAGCTTGCGCGCACCGCTCGAAGGACGAACCTGGAAACCGATGATGACGGCATCGGAAGCCGCCGCAAGAAGCACATCGGACTCGGAGATGGCACCGACGGCCTTGTGAATCACATTCACGCGCACCTCCTCGGTGGAGAGCTTGATGAGGGAGTCGGAAAGCGCCTCCACTGAACCATCGACGTCACCCTTGACGATGACGTTGAGTTCCTTGAAGTTGCCGATTGCGATTCGGCGTCCTATCTCCTCAAGGGTCATGTGCTTCTGAGTCTTGATGCCCTGGATGCGGATGAGCTGCTCGCGCTTGTTGGCGATTTCCTTGGCCTCGCGCTCGTCGGCCATGATGTTGAAGGTTTCACCGGCAGTTGGAGCGCCGTTGAGTCCGAGAACAGAAACCGGAGTCGAAGGCCCGGCCTCATCGACCTTCTGACCGCGCTCGTTGAACATTGCCTTCACGCGGCCCGTGTAGCAGCCGGAAAGCATAACGTCGCCAACGTGCATCGTTCCGTTCTGGACGAGGACGGTGGCGAGGTAGCCGCGGCCCTTGTCAAGGGAGGACTCGATGACGGCACCCGTAGCCCTGCGGTTCGGATTGGCCTTGAGGTCAAGCATATCGGCCTCAAGGAGCACCTTGTCAAGCAGCAGATCGACATTGGTTCCCTTCTTCGCCGAGATTTCCTGACACTGGTACTTTCCGCCCCAGTCCTCGACGAGTATGTTCATGTTGGAAAGCTGCTCGCGAATCTTGTCCGGATTGGCTCCCGGCTTGTCTATCTTGTTGATTGCGAACACCATCGGAACGCCGGCGGCCTGCGCGTGGCTGATTGCCTCGACGGTCTGCGGCATTATGGCGTCGTCCGCCGCGATGATGATAATCGCGAGGTCGGTCATCTTCGCGCCTCGGGCACGCATCGCCGTGAAGGCCTCATGACCCGGGGTGTCGAGGAAGGTAATCCTGCGGCCGTTCGGGAGCTTCACGTTGTAGGCTCCGATGTGCTGGGTGATTCCGCCGGCCTCTCCGGCAATCACGTTCGCCTTTCGGATGTAGTCCAGAAGGGAGGTCTTTCCGTGATCGACGTGACCCATCACCGTGATGACAGGCGGTCTCGGGACGAGGTCCTCCGGCTTGTCGGTCTCTTCCTCGGAGTTGATTTCCTCGGTAAGGCTGGCCGTGACGAACTCGACCTCATAGCCGAACTCCTCGGCGACGAGGACAAGCGTCTCGGCGTCAAGCCTCTGGTTGATTGACACCATGAGTCCGAGGCTCATGCAGGCCGCGATGACCTTGGTGACAGGGGTGTTGTTCATGAGGGTAGCGAGGTCGTTGACAGTCACGAACTCGGTGACTTTCAGCACCTTCTTGTCGAGTTCCTGCTGCTGCATCTCCTCCTGGAGCCTGTCAGCCGCGGCCTCCCTCTTCTCCTTACGGTGCTTTGCGCCGAAGTTGTTCTTGCCCTTGCCCTCGTTCATGCGGGCGTAGGTCTCCTTAATCTGCTTCTGGATTTCCTTCTGCATCTCCTCGGTCTCGGCCTCGGTCATGGCAGGCTTGAACCTGTCCTTGCCCCGGTTGCGACCCTTTCCCGAGCCTGAATCGTTCCTGCCCTTGCCGGCATCACGGCCGTTCTTTCCGCCGTTCTTCCCGCCGGAGTTCTTTCCACCGCCGTTTCCGGAAGCATCGACCTTGGTGACATCCACCTTCTGGATCTGTCCCGGCTTTATCCTCTCTCTCTTGCCCTTCTTCTTAGGGGTCTCGAACTTGCTCAGATCGACCTTTCCCATGACCTTCGGACCGGCAAGTCTCTCGACCGCTATGACGGCCTCGCGAGGCTCCTTCCGGACCTCCGCCGCCGGTTTCTGAGGCTCGGCTGCCGGGGATTCAGCAGCCTCCTCCTTCTTCTCCGGTGCGCCGACAACAGGCTCGGCCGGCTTCTCAGCTTCAGCCGCCGGCTTTTTCTTTCCGATGCTGTCAAGGTCAATCTTGTCTATGATCTTCGGACCGAAGCTCTCCTTTTCCGGAGTCTTAGGCTCCTCGACCTGTTCAACAGGCGTCTCGACCTCAGCCACCGGCGCAGGCTCCTCAACCGGAGCGGCCTTCTCTGGAACCTCCGCCACAGGAGCCGTCATCTCCGGCTTCTCCTCCTCATGCACCTCAGGAGCCGGCTTTTCCTCGACAGGCCGCGGAGTCTCGACAACGGGCTTCGCAGCGGCCGGAGTCTCCGCAACCGGAGCCGGCGCGGGCTTCTCGGGAGCGGGCTCCGCAATGGAAGTAGTCTTTATGATTACCTCCCTGTCAGCCTCATCTTCCTCAGCCGCAGGCTTCTTCTTGGAAACGTCAATCATCTCCTTGAGCTTCGTGGCCACCTTCTCCGAGTCCTTCTTGGCCGCGAGGTCTCCGCCGAACTTGGCCTCGACCGCAGGCATGAACTCATCCGAAATCTTGGCGTTAGGGTCGCTCGAAGTGATGTTGGCTCCCTTGCCGTTAAGGAAATCGACGAGCGTGCCGACCCCGATGTTGAACTGTCTTGCAATTTTACTTAATCTGATTTCTGCCATATATATCCCCTTATATTTATACTTTCCTCCAAAATTCCGCGCCGTACCATCAGCCGCCGGGCGACCCACTGCGCGGAAAATCCCGGCACACAAGGCCTACTCGAACTCGGCACTGAGAATGCGGCGCACGTCAGCCACGGTCTCGTCCTCAAGGTCGGCCCTCTTCGCGAGGTCTTCAGGGTCGATTGCAAGCACGCTCTTCGCGGTGTCGCAGCCGATTGACTTGAGCTTGTCGATAATCCACTGGTCAATCTCGTCGTCGAACTCCTCAAGCAGGATGTCGTAGTCCTCCTCCTCGTCCGGAGCCTCAACCTTAGGGGTCTCTCTCCAGACCTCAATCTCCTTATCCACGAGCATACCGGCAAGACGGATGTTCACGCCGCCGCGGCCGATGCCCTTGGTGACCTCCTCCGGAAGCATATAAACCTTGATTTTTCCGTCCTCGCCGTTGACGATGGATGAAATCTTCGCGGGAGCGAGCGCACGGGTGATGAGAAGCTGGGTGTTCGATGTCCACTGGATGACGTCGATGTTCTCGTTGCGGAGCTCGCGGACGATTCCGATGATGCGGGAACCCTTCACGCCGATGCAGGCTCCGATAGGGTCAATCCTGTCGTCGTAGGACTCCACGGCAACCTTCGCCCTCTGGCCAGGGACGCGAACGACCTTCTTGATGGTGATGAGGCCGTCGTAAATCTCCGGAACCTCAGCCTCGAAGAGCTTGGCGAGGAAGTCGTCGGAAACGCGCGAAAGCGTGATAATCGGAGTGGTGTTCCTCATCTCCACGGACTTGATGATGGCCTTCACGGAGTCGCCCTTCTTGAAGTGCTCACCCGGAATCTGCTCCATCTTAGGAAGCTTCAGCTCGTTGCCCTCGTCGTCAAGGAGAATGACCTCCTTCGCCCAGGTCTGATGAACCTCGCCGGAGAAGAGCTGCCCGACCATATCCTTATATTTATTATAGAGGTTGGCCTTCTCAAGGTCCATGATGCGGCCCTGAAGATTCTGCCTGATGTTGAGAATGCCCCTGCGGCCGAAGTCCTTCATCTCGATTTTCTTCGCGAAGGTCTCGCCTATCTCGTAGTCGTCGCCGTCGGCGTTCACCTCCTCAAGCGAAATCTGCTTGTTCGGGTCCTCCACCTTCTCGACGACCTCACGGTTCCA
>CAVBPI010000172.1:0-2334 GCA_963596955.1 bacterium
CACGAGGGTCTTTCCCTCACCGGTCGCCATCTCGGCGATCTTGCCCTGATGCAGTACGATGCCGCCGATGAGCTGCACGTCGTAGTGAATCATGTCCCATGTAATCTTGTTTCCGCCGGCCGTCCAGCTGTTGAACCAGACTGCCTTGTCCGGCTCCCCGTCCTTGCCCGGGCGTATCTCCACGAAATCGTGGGAGGCAGCCAGCTTACGGTCGAAGTCGTTGGCCGTGACCTCGACCTCCGTGTTCTGAGCGAACCTTCTCGCAGTGGATTTCATTATTGCGAAAGCCTGCGGAAGTATCTCGTTCAGAGCCTCTTCAATCGTCTCGTCAACTTTCTTTACAAGTTTGTCAGACTCCGTCGCGAGCGCCTCCTTCTCCTCGATGGCGAGGTCTCCGTCAAGCTGTGCCTTGATTTCCGCGATTCTCTTCTCGTCGTCGGCGATACGCGAAGCCACAAATGCCCTGAGTTCATCCGTCTTCGCCCTGAGTTCGTCGTTCGAGAGCTTGTCAATATCTTCGTATGCCGCAAGAACCTTGTCGAGAAGAGGCTTTATCGCCTTCATGTCCCGCTCGGCCTTGGTTCCGAAGAGTTTTTTGAAAATGTCAGCTAATCCCATTATCTTGAATTTTTATTTTGCAGTCATGACTGCGCGCCGCACACGGGCGCGTCGCGCAATGCGCAAGCATTGTGCCTAAAATCCTGCAAATATAACAATTTAAGGGAATATATGAAATAGAGTTCCTGTCATTTCGAACATCGTTCTTTCCTCTTGGGCATCATCATGCCATTTCGAACATCGTCCTGTCATTTCGAACGAAGTGAGAAATCTCCGCGACTGAGCCAAGAGCCGTGAGCCGGTCCTCCTAAAGAAGAACGGCGCCGTTCTGTGACGCCTGCAAGTAGCCCGCGTCGTCAGGAAGAGCCTTCCCGGCGGCGACTGCACCCGCTCCGGCCGCGACGGCAAGCGCGTCGCAGCGCTCGTTCTCCGGATGCCCGGCATGACCCTTAATCCAATGGAACGTGACATGATGCGCGGCCAGCAAAGGCTCAAGTCTCATCCACAAATCCGGATTCTTCACTTTTGCATAGCCCTTTGACTTCCATTTTAGAAGCCAGCCCTCGTTGATTGCCTTCACCACATACGATGAGTCGCTCACCACATGAACCGTGGCAGGCCGCCACCGTATGGCCTCAAGGCCCTTGATTACCGCAAGCAGCTCCATCCGGTTGTTGGTCGTGAGGGCGAAACCGCCGCTCATCTCGCGCGAATAGTCTCCGCAGCGCAGCACAATCCCATATCCCCCCGGACCGGGATTCCCGCTAGAAGCCCCGTCAGTATAAAGATAAATCGGCGGCCTCATCATTCTATTACGCGACCATTACGAGACTTTATTTCCAAATCCGGCATCTTCACCTTAAGCTTCCCCGCCACCAGCTCGTCATAGGCCTGACGCTTGTTGAACACGTCAATCGCCGCAAAAATCGAAGCCATCATCGAACGCGGGTCGGCCTCGTCGCGTCCGGCCATCTCGTATGCCGTGCCGTGGTCCGGGGATGTCCTCACAATCGGCAGCCCGGCCGTGTAGTTCACCCCGTCCTCAAAGGCAAGCGCCTTGAACGGAATCAGTCCCTGGTCGTGGTACATCGCCAGAACCGCATCGAACTTCGAGTAGTTGCCCAGCCCGAAGAACCCATCCGGGGAATAAGGCCCGAACGCGAGAATGCCCTGAGAGACAGCCTCCTGAACCGCCGGAAGGATGATGTTCTTCTCCTCCTCGCCGAGCAGCCCGCCGTCGCCGCAGTGAGGATTCAGCCCCAGCACCGCAATCTTCGGGGAATTGACCCCGAAATCCCGCTCAAGTGAACGCTTCATAAGCTTCAGTTTGCTGATAATCTTCTCCTTGGTGATTGCAGTAGGCACTTCCTTCAGCGGAATGTGCCCCGTCACCACGCCCACCTTGAGATTGTCGCTGACCATTATCATGCACACCTCATCGACCCCGAACTCCTTTTCGAGATATTCCGTGTGACCCGTGAAGCCGAATCCCTCGTTCGCCATCGCCCGCTTGTTGAAAGGCGCGGTCACGAGCACGTCGATGTCACCGTTCTTTATGTCCGTCACGGCCTGTTCAAGCGCAATCATCGCCGACTTGGCGGACTCCGGAGTCGATTGTCCCGGCTCCACATAGACATTGTCCGGAAGGCAGTTCACGATGTTCACCCTCTTGGGATGGATGTCCTTCGCCGACGTTATCACATTGGTATTCACCGGTTTGTCGAGATTATGTATCAGTTTTCTGTAAAATCCGAAAATCTTCGACGACCCGTATAT
>CAVBPI010000172.1:2344-5169 GCA_963596955.1 bacterium
GTATATCACAGGTGTGCAGAAGTCGAGAATCCTCTCGTCCGCGAGAGCCTTGATTATGACTTCATATCCGATTCCGTTGCCGTCGCCCTGGGTTATCCCCACAACTATCTTCCTATCCATATATTTTTGTGTCTTTTTGGTGTAATATGCAAATATACGAATTTCTTTCGTAACTTCGCGTGTTATGCGGAATGAAACGGAAATACAGTATCTGCCGGGAGTGGGTCCAAAGCGTGCGGAAGCGCTGAGAAGCGAGTTCGGGGTGAAATATGCCTCCGATCTGTTGAGGATATATCCGTTCCGCTACATCGACAGGACATCATTCGTCAGAATCGCCGATGTCAGGGGGGATTCCGCATACATCCAGATTCTCGCCTCAGTCCGGAAGATTACGCTTTTCGGGGCGAAGGGCGAGATTTCGCAGGAAAGCCCGAACACGCTGAAGTTCAACACAGTAAAGCGGATGAGCGTGCGCGTGGCCGACGGGACGGGCGAGATGGAGATGACCTTCTTCCGCGGGATAAAGTGGACATTCGAGAAACTTTCCGGAGGCGGGACTTTCGTCTTTTTCGGGAAGCCCAACGAATACAACGGACGGTTCAGCATCGTCCACCCGGAAGTTGACAGGCCGGACGAGTGCAGCTCCGCGAAAGGGCAGGTGACGGCACCCCAGTCGGGCGGCGTCCCGGGCACACTCCCGGAGCGAAACGCCTTTTCGGGACAGGCCGGAGGACACCTTGTAGGCGTCTATCCGTCCGGAGAAAAGCTGAAAAACTGCGGAATCACCGGCAAGGTGATGAACAGAATCATGCAGGGGGCACTGAATGCGGCGCTCGGCCATGAGGAGGAGGCGCTTCCGATGTATATCCTTGAAAAATACGGACTTGCGCCGATTCACTACGCGCTGCGCAACATCCATTTCCCTGACAGCCCGGAGGCTCTGGAAAGGGCACGCTTCCGTCTCAAGTTCGAGGAGCTGTTCCTCCTTCAGCTCGCGCTGCTCAAGCAGAAGTTCGTGCGTTCGAGAGGCGACAACGGAATCATGATGCCGAAGGTCGGCGAGGCGTTCAACAAGTGCTACGAGTCACTCCCCTTCCCGCTCACGGGGGCGCAGAAGAGGGTCATCACCGAAATCCGCGACGACATGAAGTCGGGGCATCAGATGAACCGCCTGCTTCAGGGGGACGTGGGCAGCGGGAAGACCATGGTCGCGGTACTGAGCGCGCTGATTGCGGTCGGGAACGGCTACCAGGCCTGCATCATGGCGCCTACCGAGGTGCTCGCGCAGCAGCACTACAGGAACATCAGCAAGTATCTCGCCCCGACCGGAGTCCGCGCCGCGCTGCTCACCGGCAGCAGCAGGACCGCGGAAAGGCGCGAGGTCCACGCCGGACTTGAGGACGGCTCCATAGGGATTATCGTCGGGACGCACGCCCTGATTGAGGACAGCGTGAAGTTCAGGAGGCTGGGGCTTGCCATCGTCGATGAGCAGCACCGCTTCGGAGTGGAGCAGAGGGCGAAGCTATGGAGAAAGACCTGCGACGGGAAGCCGCCTCATGTGCTGGTGATGACCGCCACCCCGATTCCGAGGACGCTCGCGATGACTCTTTACGGGGATCTCGAAGTCTCTGTCATAGACGAGCTTCCGCCGGGAAGGAAGCCGGTTCTGACCATCCACGGGACCGAGGGAAAGAGGCTCGTGATGTACAATTTTCTGAAGAAGGAGATTGAGGCCGGACGGCAGGTGTTCATAGTCTATCCGCTGATTTTCGAGAGCGAGAAGCTTGACTATCAGAACCTTGAGAACGGCATAGAGACCATCCGCCACTATTTCCCGTTCCCTCCCTACAAGATTGCGGTGGTGCACGGCAAGCTCGACAACGAGGAGAAGGCCTTCAACATGGACGCATTTTCCGAAGGACGGGCGAACATACTCGTGGCGACGTCGGTCATCGAGGTGGGGGTGGATGTGCCGAACGCGAGCGTGATGGTCATCGAGAGCGCGGAGAGGTTCGGGCTGAGTCAGCTCCACCAGCTGCGCGGACGAGTGGGCAGGGGCAGCGACAAGGCTTACTGCATCCTGATGACCGGCCATAGGCTCAGCAAGGAGTCCAAGAACCGCATCGAGCTCATGTGCCGGACCGAAAACGGGTTTGAAATCGCCGAGGAGGACATGAAGATGCGCGGTCCCGGCGATCTTGAAGGCACCCAGCAGAGCGGTCTCCCGATTGCCCTCAACATCGCCTCCCTCGCCAAGGACGGCCAGATTCTCAGCGCCGCCCGAGCCGCCGCCTCCGCCGTCCTGGACGAAGACCCGACGCTCAGCCTCGCCAAGAACGTCCGCCTCCTCCTCGAACTCCGCAAGAACAAATACGAAATAAAGGATTACAGCAACATCAGCTGATATGGTTACGGAACTGATTGCGAAATATATATGGCTGCTGAGGGCGGTCATGGACGCGGGAGAGGCGGGGATTACGCTCGGGGAAATTTCGGAGCGCTATGAGAGGCGGTTCGGGGAGACGCTGGCACGGCGGACATTCGCGAACTACAGAAGCGGGGTCGAGGAGGTGTTCGGCGTGGGGATTGCCTGCGACCGGAGCACTAACCGCTACATGATTGACAGGGGCAGCCGCATGAGCGACAGCGGAGCCATGGAATGGCTGATAGACAGCTTCACGGTCAATTCGCTGCTCGAAAGGGGCAAGGAAGCGCTCAGCGGGCGCATTGAGGTAGAGCCGGTTCCGTCTGGGCACCGCTTTCTCACGAGAATCATGGAGGCGATGCTTGAGGGGCGCAGAATCGCGCTCGAATACTGCAAATAC
>CAVBPI010000172.1:5179-5759 GCA_963596955.1 bacterium
GCAAATACAGCAGCGCGGCTCCTGAACGGCTGAACGTGCTCCCATACGCCCTCAAGGAAGACAAGCGGCGCTGGTACCTCTACGGCCACTGCATCGAACGCGGGGCGCTGAGATGCTACGCCCTCGACAGGCTCGTGTCCTTGGAAATTCTGTCCGACAGGTTCACATATCCCGAAAATTTCAGCCTCAGCGAACTCCTTGTGACGTCGTTCGGAACTTACATCCCGCGCGAAGGGGAAAAGGGCAGCACGGTCGAGTTCAGGGCACGTGGAGTGCAGGCGAAATATATCTCCGACCTCCCCATCCACCACAGCCAAAAATTGCTGAAAACCGAGGGCGAATGGACATATTTTTCTATTTTTGTGTCTCCGGACAGCGATGACCTCTACTTCGAGCTTCGGAAATATGGCGCCGCCATCGAGGTTCTGAGTCCGGAAAAGGTCAGGAAGAGGCTCCGCGACGAGGCTCTCGCCGTCATGAGCATTTATGGAGAGAGCGAGAATACGACCATGAGATGAGGACAATGTCTGACGTAAAAGACAAAACTTGCAGCGATTGGGTATATAATTGATATATTGAC
>CAVBPI010000173.1:0-5741 GCA_963596955.1 bacterium
CTCTTGGTCTTGGTGTTACAATTACAGTATTGATAATATAACGTGCCTATGAGGGCTTCCGGGATGGGTCCCAGAGGGAGCCTTTTCTCTTGGTCTTGGTGTTACAATTACAGTATTGATAAGATAACGTGCCTAGAGAGCTCTCGGGATGGGTTGGTGAGTGGGTTGTCTCTTGAGTCCGTTCTTCTTGAATACGGGGCTTCCGAGGTCTCGGCCATGGATGTCTACTCCGATATCTTTCAGCTCGGGTACGGGTTCATCCAGACCGAGGGGGAGCCGAGCGGTGAGCACAAGGCGAACCCCATCATCGTCGGCTCGTTCGGCGGTCATTACGACGAGGACGGGAAGCTCAAAGGGGACAGGGTTCGCCGCCGCATCCTGTTCGAGGACACGTTCGAGGAGACCCTTACCGAGTTCCGCGATGCGAACTGGGCGATAACGAACGGTCTCACCTACTGGGGCAGGGCGAACACCGCCGATGCGCAGAGCAAGATGTGCGCCATGATTTTCGACCTCGACGGGCAGGATGACGGCACGCTCACGGCTTTCCTGTACAACTGCCGAAGCGACTACCCCGTCTATCCCGAGCCGAACTACATCATCCTGAGCGGTCACAATGTCCACCTGTACTACGTCCTCGAGGAACCCGCCGACCTATACCCGAACACCAAGAGCCTGCTGAAGGACATGAAGTACCACCTGACCGACAGGATGTGGAACAAGCACACATCGAGGGAGTGGGAGCACCCGCAGCACCAGGGCATCAACCAAGGGTTCCGCGTCATCGGTGGCAAGACGAAGGACGGCGGCACGGTCAGGGCGTTCGCGGTCAACACGCATCCCTTCTCGCTCGAAGAACTGAACGACTTCCTTCCCCCAGACCAGCAGGTAGACCTGTCGAAGAAGTGGAGGGAGACGAGGTACACGCTCGAACAGGCCAAGGAGAGATTTCCCGAGTGGTACGAGAAGGTCATCGTCGGCGGCGGACGCGCCGACGGCTCGTGGGATGCCAAGGAAGACCTCTACAACTGGTGGCTGCGCAAGATACGTGCGGGTGCGACGTTCAGCCATAGGTACTTCTGCCTGATGGCTCTGGCGATATACGCCGTGAAGTGCGGCATCACCGACCGCGAACGCGTCAAGG
Organism: bacterium; assembly: GCA_963596955.1. Taxonomy (GTDB): domain Bacteria; phylum Bacteroidota; class Bacteroidia; order Bacteroidales; family UBA932; genus Cryptobacteroides. The sequence continues at coordinate 1,145 of CAVBPI010000173.1, forward strand.
CAGACATGGATTCGCTTGTGCCGTTCCTAGATTCGGTAGACAAAGAGCACCCGTTCGGCAACGACCATGAGGTCGAGAACGCTCTCGAATGTCTTGATCTGCGGTACAAGAAGTTCCCCATTAAGGACTTGGAAAGGATATCGGGAATAGCAATCCCGAAAAACAAGCGGAACTACAGGAAACAGTCGCAGCACATGGCGGTTATGCGGGCGATTCAGGGAGTTACCGACCCAGAAGGAAGCTGGCGGAACAAAGATGGCGCACCGAAGAAGCGCGATTTGATTCGTTCCTATGCTCGTGAACATCCTGATGCGAGCCAGCGGGATATAGCCAAGGCGCTCGGCGTTTCACCTACCACCGTGAACAAGTGGTTGAAAGGCTGGAAGTGCGACACCGACGGCCTGCCAGACGGCGCGTGGTACGAGGACGGTCACATCCACGTCGATATGACCGAGCCGAAAACCGATTGATTCTCGCCCGTCTCTTATCGTGGTGGTGAAATGGGCTGATACACAGGGTGATACACACCGAGATACACAGGAGATACACGTGCCGCAGAAGATGTTCAGGCTTACAGATGAGCAAATCTGTAAGCTAAAAAAGGTTTCCGAGCTGCGAGGATGTTCTCAAACTGATTTGATTCGAGGGTTCATCGATTCGCTCGACGAGGAACCGCCTGATACACAGGGTGATACACACCGAGATACACAGGAGATACACGGTGGTGTGCAGCAGAAAGAGACCGTTTCACGGGCGTTGACCGCGCTCGTCGAGCAGTTGGCCGTCAAGGATGCGCAGCTCGCCAAGAAGGACGAGCAGATAGCCAAGCTCATGGAGACGGTGGCCGACGGCACCAAGGCCGTGCAGGGCGCTCAGGCGCTCCACCACGAGACGGCGCAGGCGCTCGCGCTGGAATCGACCGAGCAGAAGCTGAGCCGATGGCAAAGGCTCAAGAGGGCTTGGAGGGGCTAGCCATGAAGTGGAACGTATCCGTGCTGCGCAGGTCGGGGGAATGCGAGCGCACCGAGGTCGCGGACTTCGAGCTGGCGGCGTTCTTCAACCGAATCTCGAACGCCGAGGGCAAGGCGTGGGTGCTGTCGGTCGAGCGCGTCGGCGATGTGGGCGATTCCGCGCTCGTCGAGCCTGACGGCGATGAACTCGTGTCGCAGCTCGGCAAGCGCCGCTGGCGCGTCATGGGAGACCCGGAGGACGGCTGGTGGGTCGAGGTCGATTCCGACGGCAACGAGCTTCCGGGCGATTGGGAGTACGACCAAAAAGGCGGGTGCGTCTACTGCGCGTTCGCCTGATTGTCTCAAATGAGCGAACGAGAGCCGTTTCAGGGCTTCGAAACATGGCCGTTGGCGTAAGTCTGCGGTCATGTCCTTTTAAGGCCGATTTTGGGCATCCGGCAAGCGCCGTTACGCCTGCTGGCGCTTTGCCTTCTCCCATTCGCGCAGGCGTTTGCTCGCCATGTCCGTGTCGAGCGGCTGGGCACCGCACGCCGAAATCTTGTCGGCGTGCTCGGAGATGAACGCGGCGAGCGCGTCCCAATCGACCGACTTCCAATCGCCGCCCGGTGCCTTCGCCATCAGCAGGCCGCCAGCGACCATGACGGCGTGGTTCCTCGCCTTGCGCTCGGACTTCGCAAGCTCGCGCTTCTTGCGCTGAATCTGCGCTTCGAGCTGCTTCTTGCGCTTCTCAAGCTCCTCAAGCGTTGCCATGCGGAACCACCTGACCCTATCTATCGAAATCGTCCGCGTCGGCGGCGGCACCGACGCTACCCATATGCATGGTAGACCATTTCGCGGCGGCACGGAATGGCTATAATGTCTTTAGCCCGCAGGGATAAAGCGCACTTATATGTCACGCCTGCGGCATGACGTGCGCCGCTGCGCGGGGCTTCTCCGCCGGAACGGTCAGGCCGTCCGGCTGCGCGTCCGCTTCGCGCCTTGCCCTTCGCCCGCAGCGGTTCGGGAACCGTCGCGGGCTGCGCGGTGCCGTCGCGGCGGCGCTCCGGCATCTTGCCAAGATTCGTTCACGGGAGGTCTGGCGGTGGCCATCTTCCACTGCAACATATCCGTCGCGTCCCGCGCCGACGGCGCGTCCGCCGTCGCTGGTGCCGCGTACATATCGCGCTCGGCCATCGAGTTCGAGCGCGAGGGAACCGTGTTCGATTTCACCAAAGCCCATAGGCATGAGCGTCTGGTGGCGGATTTGGGAATCGCGCTGCCCGACAACGCGCCGAAGCGGTTCGGCGAGCGCGGTGCGCTATGGAACGAGGTCGAGCGCGTCGAGAAGAAGGCCGACGCGCAGCTCTGCCGTCGAATCGAGTGGGCGCTGCCCGATGAGCTGCCCGATGGCGAGAAAATCAAGCTCGCGAGGAAGCACGTTGCGCAGCGCGCCGCCGCCGGCCACGTGGTCGATGCGTGCATCCACTGCAACATCGACGGAACGAACTGGCACGTGCATGAGCTTGAGCCGCTGCGTCCCGTCGGCGAAAACGGGTTCCTCGCCAAATCTGAGAACGTCTACACATGCAGGAAGCTCGGCGAGAAAGACGACAGGAAGGCGAGCGCCAAGGAGTTCGCCGCGCTGAAAGCCGAGGGGTGGGAGAAGGTCTACAGGTACCGAATCGGCGGCGAGACGCGATGGCTCACGCCGACGGAAGCCGCCGCGCGGGCGCGTGACGAACTCGGGCAATCGGCAGACCCGGAAGATGTGGCCGAGCTGACGAGGAAAAGCCGACAGGGGCGCAACCCGAAGCAGGAGACGCGATACCTCACCGATTGGAACGAGCCGACCAAGGCCGAGGAATGGCGCTCGGAAATCGCGGCGCTCACAAACGAAGCCCTCGAAGAAAACGGGTTCGACGAGCGCGTAGACCACAGGAGCTACGAGCGCCAAGGCATCGAGCGCGTCCCGCAGGTGCATGAGGGGAGCCGCGTCCGCGCCATGGAGAACCGCGCCAAGGCCGAAGCCGAAGCGGCCGGGGTCGAATACGAACCCGTGACCCTGCGCGGTGCCCAGAACGCCGAGCGCCGTATGGCGAACGCCGAGATGGCCGAAGCGTCGAGGGAACTCGACATGTGGTGCAGGCCGACCGTCATGGACGCACTGCTTCGCAACCTGCGGGAGCTGTGCCTCTATGCGGTCGATGTGGCAAAGGGGTTCCGCGACTTCAGGGAAAGGCTCAAGGGATGGGGAGCGGCTACTGCCTGGAAAGGCCGCGACCTCTGGGTCTACGACGAGAACGAGCCGCGTGCCGCGTCCCCCGTGGCAGACCTCCACCCAAGGCTTCGCGGCTACCTGTCCGACAACGCCGTCGAGGTCGAAGCCGAACGCGTCCCATGCATGAGGGACGCCTACATCGCCGACGTGAAGCGCTGCGAGAGGGAGTACATGGGCAACGTGAGCGCGGAATCGCGCGGCGGCGGGTACGCGCTCGCCGACATGCCCAAGCTCAAGCTGCCGCGCCCGGCACCGGAAATCGCCGACGATGCGGGCGTGAAGCAGGCAATCGCGTCAGCTTGGCAGAGGTGCGACACGTGGCGGCTGAGTCATGCGAAGGACGCGCCCAAGCCGAAACCGATACCGGGCGACGGCTCCGCCCCGCAGCAGCGGGCGCAAAGGCGCGATGAGCAGCCGAGCCATGAGCGGAACCTCGGCATGGGGCATGACAGATAGCAAGGAAAGGGTCGATGGGGCGGAGTGCCCATCGACCCTTAATCAAGTCTGTTATCCAGTTCTGTCCGACTCGTTCACCGACGGCGGAATTGACGCGCCTGCGGCAACCGTCTAGGCCTGTGCGGCCAGATAGTAGTCGAGCGCGTCCCTGTAGACCGCAGACGGCTTCACGCCCTTGCTGCGGGCTATCATGGCAACCCTCTGCGTGTCCCTCGCGTCGTAGACCACCGTCACGCGGCGGGTGCCGACGGCATCGAGGTGCGAGCCGCTGAACACCTTGCCGTCGGGTTCCGGCTCGAAGCTGCCGTCCTCGTAGGGCGCGGCCATGCGGTCGAGGTCGGCATCGGTGATGCCGTGCTTCGCCATGAAATCGTTCACGTTCATCAAAATCACCTCTCCAAGCCGAGTTCCCTGAGCGTCTTGCCGCTCGGCGGGGTCATCCCGTGGTAGACGAAAAAGTAGTCATCATCGGCATCGTAGATGTAGACGAGTTCGACAAGCCTGCTGCGGGAATCCGTACCGACGGCAATCCATTCCCCCGAGTCGCGCTGCTTGTAGCGAATCATCGACCGCATCGCGGCCATCACGTCAGCCTCGCTCACCTCGGGGTGCCGCTCGCTGATTCTGGGGTGAACCCCTATCTGGCTCATGCCCGTTCTCCTCTCGATATGATATGAAATCATATCATATTTTCAAATGCAGAGAAATACGCGTTGCCAGACGGGTGATATACGTGTGATACACGCTTTTATCTGGGGAAACGTCGAATTAGATACACAGATGCCAGACAAAAGATATACGCGGAGAAATACACCGTATTTCAGGGGGTCTTTTTAGCCGAAAGTGTAAAATAAAATCATTGATAATATAACGTGCCTATGAGGGCTTCCGGGATGGGTCCCAGAGGGAGCCT
>CAVBPI010000174.1:0-2002 GCA_963596955.1 bacterium
ATATAAGGGCAACCACTATTTCCTCACCGTCAAGACCGACGACGGCGAGAAGATATATGTCCAGACAGACGACGTGTGGGACAAGAACGACCTCGTCGGAATCAACGTGAAGCCGGAGAACATCCGACTGAAGAAAGCTGAGGGAGGCAAATGATGAGGACATTCAAAAGGTCATACTGGTCTCTGCCATATTTCATCTTCATGCTGATGTTTGTGGTGCTGCCGCTGGTGATGATTGCCATCTATGCGTTCACCGACGCGAACGGGTCATTCACTCTCGGCAATTTCAAGCGATTCTTCACGACGTCGGAAGACATCAAGACTTTCGCATATTCCATTGAGATAGCGATGATTACGACAATTCTGTGTCTTCTCATCGGCTATCCCGCGGCGTGGATTCTCAGCAACGCGAAGCTAAACCGGTCGAAGGTCACGGTGATGCTGTTCATACTCCCGATGTGGATAAACATGCTCATCCGCACCCTCGCGACCGTCGCGCTCTTCGACTTCCTGCGCATTCCGCTCGGAGAAGGGGCGCTCATATTCGGCATGGTCTATAACTTCCTGCCGTTCATGATTTACCCGATTTACAACACGCTCGAAAAGCTCGACCGCTCCTACATCGAGGCGGCCCAGGACCTCGGGGCGAGCCCGATGAGGGTCTTTGCAAAGGTGACGGTCCCGCTGTCGATGCACGGGGTGATAAGCGGGGTGATGATGGTATTCATGCCGACAATCTCGACATTCGCGATTTCCGAACTTCTCACCCTCAACAAGGTAAAGCTGCTCGGAACCACGATTCAGGAGAACATCAACAACGGGATGTGGAACTACGGCTCCACCATCGCGCTGATAATGCTTCTCATCATAGGTATAACCACGCTGTTCTCCGACTCGGAGGACAAACAGGCCAATGAGGCGGGAGGGCTGCTCTGATGAAAAAGTTCTTTGCACAGGCATACATCTGGATTCTGCTGATTATCCTCTACGCGCCGATAATCATCATCGCGATTTATTCGTTCACTGAGGCCAAGGTACTCGGCAACTGGACCGGCTTCTCGCTGAACCTCTATAAAAATGTCTTCAGCGGCGGACTGAACAACTCGCTCATCCGCGCCATCGAGAACACGCTTTCGATAGGCCTCATCTCGGCTTTTCTCTCCACGATTCTCGGAACCGTCTCGGCGATAGGCATTTACAACCTGCGCGGACGCAAGCGCAAGGTGATGAACCTGCTCAACGACATCCCGATGCTCAACCCGGACATCATCACGGGCATCTCGCTGTTCATCCTCTTCGTGGCGCTCGGCCTCAGCATGGGCTATACGACCGTGGTGCTCGCGCACGTCTCGTTCTGCACCCCGTATGTGATTCTGAGCATCATGCCCAAACTCCGGCAGATGCCGTCCAACATCTACGAGGCGGCCCTCGACCTCGGAGCGTCACCGTCACAGGCAATGCGCAAGGTCATCGTGCCGCAGATAAAGCCGGGCATGATTTCCGGGTTCATACTCGCGTTCACCCTCTCGATTGACGACTTCGCGGTAACGCTCTTCACCAAGGGCAACGGAGGCCTCGAAACCCTCTCGACCTACATCTACGCCGACGCGCGCAAGGGAGGTCTCACGCCGGAGATTCGCCCGATTATGACGCTCATATTCATCTTCGTGCTCATTCTTCTGATTATCATCAACATAAGATCCATTAAATCAAACAACAGGAAATGAAAAGGTTTTTCTCCGCTCTTGCGGGCATTCTTTTCGGGGCGGCGATGATTTGCGGTGCCGCCGACAGGGCTCACACCCTCAAGATTTATAACTGGGCAGACTACATCGACGAGGATCTGCTCGAAGAATTCAAGTCATGGTACAAGGAGCAGACCGACGAGGAGGTGGAAATCATCTACCAGCTCTTCGACGTCAACGAAATCATGCTCTCGAAGATTGAACTCGGCCACGAGGACTTCGACGTCGTGTGTCCGTCGGACTATATAATTGAAAGG
>CAVBPI010000174.1:2012-4384 GCA_963596955.1 bacterium
CTCCGTCAGGACCTTCTTCTTCCGATAAGCCGCGATTTCGGGAACATTCCTGACTATACCGCAGGCATCGCTCCGTTCATGAAGGAAAAGCTCGGAGAAATCGAAAGTTCGGGAAAGAATGCCGAGGACTATGTCGTGGCATATATGTGGGGCACGACGGGAATCCTATACAATCCGAAATATGTAACCCGCGAGGAGGCGTTGTCTTGGAACTGCCTTAAAAACGAGAAATTCAAGGGCAAGATTCTCGTGAAGGACGCATTCAGGGATGTATATACCTCACTCAACATCGCCCTGCACAAAGATCAGATTGCATCCGGAGAAGTGACGCTCCAGTCAGTATGCAGCGATTCTTCCGACGAGTCCATAGCCAAGGTGGAGGAGTTCCTGAATGAAATCAAAGGCAATGTCTTCGGCTGGGAGGCTGATTTCGGGAAAGAGGAGATGTGCAAGGAAAAAGGCTGGATTAACCTCTCATGGAGCGGCGACGCGCAGTGGGCAATCGACGAGGCAGCAAAGGTCGGCGTAGCTCTCGAATACGCCGTACCGGAGGAAGGCAGCACAGTATGGTTCGACGGCTGGGTAATCCCGAAATATGCGAAGAACGTGCAGGCAGCCCGCTATTTCATCGACTTTCTCTGTATGCCGGAGAACGCCATCCGCAACATGGAGGCAATCGGCTATGTCAGCGCCATTGGCGGAGACGAGATTCTTGAGACGATGACGGACGATGACTTCGCACCGCTCGACGCAAGCTATTTCTTCGGAGAGAAGGGCAAGTCAGTAAATCTCAACCCTGTGATGTACCCGGACGCCTCTGTAATGGCACGCTGCGGCATGATGCACGACAGCGGTGACCGCACCGAGGAACTGCTCAAGATGTGGTCCCGCGTCAAGGGCGACAACGCCGGCTACTTCACCTACATCTGCATCGCCGTCGCAGTCCTCGCCATCATCGTCGTAGTAGTTCTCAACAGCAGCAGGAAGAAAGGCGGCAAGAAACGCAGGAAATAAGGAATTATTTTCTCTCAATAGGCAAAGCAAAAGGTTGGCAAGGAAAAATCCAAGCCAACCTTTAATTTTCTATAAAAGGGATACCTCTACTTCGTTCCGAATATCCTGTCGCCCGCATCGCCGAGTCCAGGCACGATGTAGGCCTTCTCATTCAGGTGGTCGTCAACGGCGGCGACATAGATGTCAACGTCCGGGTGAGCCTCCTGCACCTTCGCAAGACCCTCCGGGGCGGCGACAAGGCACATCAGACGGATGTTGGTGCAGCCGTGCTTCTTCAGAAGCGTGAGCGCGTCGATTGAGCTTCCGCCCGTCGCGAGCATAGGGTCCGTCACGATGACGAGCCTCTGCTGGATGTCCTCCGGAAGCTTGCAGAAATACTCCACAGGCTCGTGGGTTTCCTCATTGCGGTACAGTCCGATATGTCCCACCTTTGCGACAGGGATGAGGGTGAGCATACCTTCGAGCATGCCCATTCCGGCACGGAGTATAGGTACGATTGCGAGCTTGCGGCCTGAGACCTTCGGAGCCATCATCTTGCAGATAGGCGTCTCAATCTCCTTGTAATAAAGCGGAAGGTCGCGGGTGACCTCATACCCCATGAAAAGTGAAATTTCCGTCAGAAGCTGTCTGAAATCCTTTGAACCTGTGTTCTTGTCACGCATGATGCTCAGCTTGTGCTGAATCATCGGGTGGTCGATAATGTGGACTGTACTCATAAAATATTTGTTTGTTTTGGATTCATCCGAGGCCGATATGATTTTGAAGCATAAAAATGTCGGCATCTTCAGTTCTGAGATGCAAAGTTAGCATAATTTTTCCTAATTTTGCGAACGAAATGAGCAGAGGGACCGATTTTTTCGGAAATATCCGCTCTGAATCGGCAAAATCTTTAACACGAAGTATAAATGGTCAAGGTATTCTGCAGGAACACCGGCACATTCAGGGAATTTCAGGAAGGAACCACCCTGCTTGACGCGGTCAGCGAGTTCAGTTTCGACAAGCCCTACCCCATCGTCGCAGCAAAGGTCAACAATGTCGTCCAGGGGCTGCGGTTCAGGCTCTACAACAACAAGGACGTCGAATTTCTCGACTACCGCACCTACAGCGGCCGCAGCGCCTACTGCCGCTCGCTCTGCTTCCTTCTGAGCAAGGCCGCGGGGGACGTGTTCCCGGGATGCAGGATTTATATGCGCCGCCCGATTTCAAAGGGATATTTCTGCTCGCTCATAAAGCCGGACGGGCTCGGGCTCGACAGGGACGACGTCGCGAAAATCCGCGGCAGAATGCGCGAAATCGTAGATGAGAATCTCCCGTTCTACAGGCAGGAAATACAGGCTGAGGAGGCAAGGGCGACATTC
>CAVBPI010000174.1:4394-5716 GCA_963596955.1 bacterium
GACGTGACCAAACTCATCGACACGACACGGCCTGTCTATGTCGATTACTACACCCTCGGCGACAGCATCGACTATTTCTACGACACGCTCGTCCCGTCATCGGGCTATCTTGATGTCTGGGAACTTGAGAAATACCGCAGCGGGATGCTTCTCCGCGTCCCTGACCGCCACCACCCCGAGCAGCTTGCCCCGTTCTTCGAGCAGCCTAAGACATTCGAGGTGTTCTCCGAGAACATCCACTGGAACGCCCTCATGAAGCTCGACAGCGTCGGTGACGTGAACATAGCCTGCCAGAAGGGCAAGGCCAGCGAACTGATTCAGGTCGCGGAGGCGCTTCAGGAAAAAAAGATTGTGCAGATTGCCGAGGAAATCGACAGGCGCTTCCACGCCGCGTCTCCGGTAAGGCTCGTGCTCATCACGGGACCGACAAGCAGCGGAAAGACCACATTCTGCAAGCGGCTCAGCGTCCAGCTCAAGGCCTGCGGCCTGCATCCGATTTCATTTTCCACCGACGACTATTTCGTGAACCGTCTCGACACCCCTAAGCTGCCCGACGGCAACTACGACTTCGACAACTTCGACACCGTCGATCACGTCGCCCTCCAGAAGGACATCCTCAGGCTCCTTGCCGGCGAGACGGTGCAGGTGCCGGAATACAATTTCGTGACGGGAATCCGCGAGTACAACGGCAAGACGCTGAAACTCGAATCCGACACGGTGCTCCTGGTCGAGGGAATCCACGCACTGAACCCGCGCCTGACCGACCAGGTGCCGGCCTCCAGCAAGTTCAGCATCTTCATCAACACCATCACCAGCATCTCCATCGACGACCACAACTGCATCCCGACCAGCGACAACCGCCTCCTCCGCCGCATCGTCCGCGACTACAACAAGGGAGCGTTCAGCCCCGAGGAGACCATCAGCAACTGGCCGAACGTGCGCCGCGCCGAGGTGAAGTGGATTTACCCGTTTCAGGAGAACGCCGACGTGCTGTTCAACTCCGCCTACCTCGTGGAGTTCGCCGTCCTTCGTCCCCACGCGGAACAGATTCTGAGGACAATTCCGAAGAACTGCCCGGAGTACAGCGAGGCTCACCGCCTCCTCCGCTTCCTCTACTACTTCCTCCCCGTCTCCGACAAGGACGTCCCGGCCACATCCCTCCTCCGCGGCTTCATCGGCGGAAGTTCGCTTTAACACCATTACGCACACTAGAAAATTCACATAGCGCCACATTCCTTTTATTTTAAGGTATCAAAATTTTGATACATATTACCTAACTAATTACAACTAAAACAAAAGTTATGAGATACAAATATCTGATA
>CAVBPI010000175.1:0-5289 GCA_963596955.1 bacterium
AGACTGCTGCTACCTCCAGAGCTCCCCTTCCAACGAGATTCGCAATTTCATAAGAGCCTATGCCATAGAGCATAAGCTTCCCTTTTTCGACATCCGTGAACACACGGGATTTCTCCGCACCATGGTCGTGCGCACAACGGAAAAAGGCAATGCGATGCTGATAATGTGCTTCTATCATGAGGATGAGGAGGCACGCACTGCCCTGCTCGACGCCGTCGCGGAAAAATTCCCGCAGATTACTTCGCTCTACTATGTCATCAACAGCAAGGCGAATGACTCCATTTCCGATCAGGAATGTGTGCTTTACAAGGGCGAGGAGGCAATCTACGAGGAAATGGAGGGGCTGAAATTCAAGATAGGCCCGAAATCTTTCTACCAGACCAACACCGAGCAGGCCTACAGGCTCTACAGCACGGCCCGCGAATTTGCGGCGCTGACCGGCGACGAGGTGGTCTATGACCTCTACACCGGCACCGGAACCATCGCTCAGTTCATTTCCCGGCAGGCCGCCAAGGTCATCGGCATCGAATATGTCCCGGAGGCTATCGAGGATGCCAAGGAGAACGCGAGGAACAACGGCATAGAGAACTGCACATTCTTCGCCGGCGACATGAAGGATGTACTCACGGCGGATTTCATCGCGGAGCACGGACGCCCGGACGTCATAATCCTCGACCCGCCGAGAGCCGGAATCCACCCGGACGTCGCGAAAGTCATACTGGAGGCAGCCCCGGAAAGGATGGTCTATGTGAGCTGCAACCCGGCGTCACAGGCCCGCGACCTTGAGATTCTGTGCAGTAAATATGAGATTACGGCCGTGCGTCCGGTGGATATGTTTCCACAAACTCATCATGTCGAAAATGTAGTCTCCTTAAAAAGAATCTAAATATGTTTGAACAAATTTTGATACTTCTCGGAGGGCTGATTCTTATTCTTCTGGGGGCGAACTGGCTCGTTGACGGAGCTTCGAGCGTGGCTAAAAAGGCCGGTGTGAGCGAGTTCGTCATCGGACTTACGATTGTCGGCATCGGGACTTCCATGCCGGAGCTCGTGGTCAGCTGCACCGGGGCGTTTCAGGGCAACGCCGACATCGCAATCGGCAACATCATCGGCTCCAACATCTTCAATGTCATGCTGATACTCGGAATCACGGCTCTCATCTGCCCGCTGATAATTACGAAGAGCAACCGCAACATGGATATGCCGCTGAACCTGCTCGTGACCCTTCTGCTGATATGTATGGGGCTGACGCACACGCTCTTCGGATTCGGAGAGGATAAGCTCACGAGAATTGACGGAATCGTCATGCTCGCGATTTTTGCGCTGTATCTCTACTTCTCATTCAGGAAAGGCTCCGGCGAGGCGGACGAGGAAGAAAGCGAGGTGAAGCTGTACAAGACGCCCGTCGCGCTCGTGATGATTCTCTTCGGGCTCGGAGCGCTTGTCGGAGGCGGTCAGCTGTTCGTCAATTCAGCCGTCGAGCTCGCAAAGATTTTCGGTGTTCCGGACAAGTTCATCGCGATTACGATTCTTGCGGGCGGCACTTCCCTCCCCGAACTCGCGACCTGCATCGTCGCGGCGACGAAGAAACGCTCGCAGCTCGCGCTCGGAAACATCCTCGGCTCAAACATATCCAACATCCTGCTGATTCTCGGAACGGCCTCGGTCATCACCCCTCTGTCTTTCGCCAACGTGACTGTCCTGGACCTCGCGGCCGTGGTCGCATCGGCGCTCTTCCTTGTGCTCTGCGGCCTGTGCTTACGCAAAAGGGCCAGGCTCGGCATTCCTGAAGGCATCGTTCTGCTGCTGATGTACGCCGCATATATGTTTTTCCTCATAAAGTCAGTTCTTTAGACACAGCAGAGTCAAAAAGAATGCGAATACTCTAAACGATAACAGATATAACAATATTGTAACCCACCACAACAAATATGTTATTCCCTCTTCAGACCCCAGAAATCCCGGCAATTCTCGATTCTCTCGACATAAAGGGCGACACACAGAAGCTGATTGAACACGTCACGACCACCCCGGCCGAAGACCTGCTCAAGGAACTGCTGGACGACACGATTAAATTCGGGCTGAAGGTACTCGCCGCCCTCGCGATTTACTTTGTCGGCGCGTGGCTTATCAGAAAAATCAAGAAGATTCTTGCCGGCATCTTCGCGAAACGCGGAACCGATAAGGCCATAGCCTCCTTCACGATGAGCCTCGTGAACATCACGCTCACCATACTGCTCATCATCCTGACGGTGGGAACCCTCGGAGTGAACACAAGCTCCCTCGCCGCGCTTCTTGCCGCCGGCGGTATGGCAATCGGCATGGCCCTGAGCGGAACCGTACAGAACTTCGCGGGAGGAATCATGCTTCTGGTCTTCAAGCCGTTCAAGGCGGGAGACTTCATCGAGGCGCAGGGCTTCTCCGGAACGGTCAGCGAGGTGAACATAGTGAGCACGAAACTGCGCACCACTGACAATAGGACTATAGTCCTCCCGAACGGAGCCCTTTCCGGCGGCACCATCAACAATGTCTCGCAGAACCCGACCCGAAGGGTGGAATGGAAAGTCACGGTGGAATACGGCAGCGACACGCAGAAGGCACGTGAGGTGATTCTCGGCATCCTCACTTCAGACAGCCGTGTCCTCACCGGCCCGGATGCCCCAGCTGCCCCGAGTGTCTGCCTCTCCGCCCTTCTCGACAGCAGCATCGAGCTCCAAATCCGCTGCTGGACTAAGACCGAAGACTACTGGGACGTGCTCTATGCTATCAACGAGCAGATTTACACCCAGCTCCCGCAAAACGGCATCAACTTCCCGTTCCCACAGCTCGACGTGCACATCAAGCACGGCGAGTAAAGCCCATTGACCACGAAATTCTGAGAGTAAAATTCATATAAAACGAGGAGTACAAGGCACTCGCCCCTAAAAATACCGGAGCAGCCTTATCGGCTGTGAGGATTTTTTAGGGGCGAGTAACGCAGTAATCCGAAGTTTCAGATGGATTTTACACCAGCAGGCCGCCCTTGGCGCGTATATCCTTGGTCACAATAGGATTGGCATAAATCTTCAGGAAATGTTCCCGCACCCCGGCGCGGTCCAGCTCAGGCTCAATCGTGTCGAGCTGATGCTCCATGTAATCGACGAACCATTTCTTGTCGGCGTCCGTGTATTTTCCGGAAAAGCGGTCGCAGCCATTGAGAATGTCGTAGGCGACATAGTTGTTCTTCCACAGCCTGTAGCCATCAACGACACGGATGTTCACCGCATGACGGATGTACTGGTAGCGGTCGTTCTTGTCGCAGAGCGAGGCAAGCGAAAGTTCCTCGTCCGTCAGCGGCTTACCGATGTTCAGGTGGATGTCACCCTTCTGCTGCGTCACGCCGACGAGTATGCTGTTCAGATCCTCTCCGTGCATCTTCGTGTATTTCCCGTCGCGCTGAGTGATGAATGTCTCGCGCGCCTTCAGGATGTCGCACGGCTCAATCTCGTAGGAAATGCTCATCGGCACTATGTTCAGTTCGGCGAAATTCTGCTTGAAGCTGTCCGGCCGGCCGCTCATGTCGAGCATCTTCAGGAGTCCCTGCTCCGTGGTGTCATAGCCGTCCTTCGTGCGGCCCTGCCTCTGAGCGAGCCATACGGAACTTTCCCCAGTGGTGATGCTTTTGCGTATGTAGCGCGACAGTCTCTGGGACGAAAGGTAAAGCTCGCGGGCTGAAACGCCCCTTATGACCTTAATCATGCGGTTCGAGCGAATCAGGTACTCGATGAACTTGTTCTGAATCAGGTTGTCCCCGACGCATATTTCCGTAGGATGCAGATTGTTCTGGAAGAGAACCCACTGAAGAATCGCGGGGTCGAGGATTATATCCCTGTGGTTCGAGAGCATGAGAAACTTCCTGCCGTCCTCGACATTGGCGATGCCGTCGTAGGAGAAATTGCGTGCCGTCGTGTCGAGGATGCGCTTGACAATCTTCGACATAATCATATACTGAAAGTCATCGACCGACTTCATCTGAAGCAGCTGCTCCTTGAGGTAGTCAGCCTCCTTTTCCGGATAGAAATACTTTGAAATCTTGGGTAGAACCGGACTTTCCGCAATGTGCTGAAACGCGTCAACGGCCTCCGCATCGGTTTTGAAAGGGCCGATTGCGTCAATATCGTTAAAATCTTCCATATCGTTTCATGTTTATATGTACGAATTTCCTTTTTCTCGAACAATCCGCGAATATACGAAAATATCGTCAAAAATCCGTTCTGCGAAGTATGGAACTGTCGCCGTAGCTGAGGAAGCGGAAACCGTGGGCGAGAGCATAGTCGTAAATCGGCCTCCAGTTGCCTCCGACAAATGCCGAAATCAGCAGCAGCAGCGTACTCTGAGGCTGATGGAAATTGGTAATCAGGGTCTTCACGACGCGGAAACGGAATCCGGGAACAATGATTATGCGCGTGCCGGCGACGAGTTCGTCGAGTCCGTTGCCTTCGAGATATGAGATTATCGCGTCGATGGATTCCCTGAAGGAATATGCGTAATCACGCTCGTAAGGCTCCCACTGTGAAACGTCGGAAGGCCTGCCGTCCTCGATGCAGTGGACACCTATATAATATAGGGACTCCAGTGTCCTGACGGATGTGGTACCGACGGCAGTGACATTGTCTCCGTTGTCGCGGAGCCTGCGCAGAAGGTCAAGCTTTACGGAAAAAGGTTCACGATGCATATGATGCTTCGACACGAGGCTGTCCTTGACCGGGAGAAACGTCCCGGCCCCGACATGAAGGCAGACATCCTCGATTTCAATTCCCCGGCGCCGGATGCCGTCAAGCACACGCTCCGTGAAGTGCAGCCCGGCAGTCGGGGCAGCAACGGAACCACGGTATTTCGCATAGAGGGTCTGATAGCGCTCAAGGTCAATCGCCTCCGTGTCGCGGTTGAGATAGGGAGGAATCGGAATGTTCCCGCAGATTTCAAGCACCCTCGAGAACGGAATGCCGTTCTTCCACCTGAACTCGACTTCGGCAGTCTGACCGTCACGGCTCACGAGATCCGCAGTCAGCCCGATTTCAGCGACTTCCCGGGAGTCTTCAGGGTTGAGTATATGCAGCGTATCGGCCTTCCATTTCTTCGCGTTGCCGACAATGCACTTCCAGCGGCACATTTCCGTGGCAGCAAAAATCAGGTTATATTCCACCGGAAACTCCGGCTCAAGGCAGAAGATTTCTATGACAGCCCCCGTCTCACGCTGGAAATGCATCCTCGCAGGGACAACCTTCGTGTCATTGAACACCATCGGGG
>CAVBPI010000175.1:5299-5713 GCA_963596955.1 bacterium
CCATCGGGGAGCCCGCGGGGAGGAGTTCCGGAAGATCGCGGAATATATGCTCGCTTATCTTCCCGTCCGCGTCGTATTCGAGAAGTTTTGAGGCGTCGCGCTCCGCAAGCGGATATTTTGCGATGCGTTCGTCTGGAAGAGGATAGTTGTAGTCTTCTATGTGTATTTCCGGAATCATGGTATAATTATCTTTAAGGCTGCAAATTTAGCGATTATTTCCGAGATGCCGCTCCGTCCGCCGATTTACATCTCGAAACAAACATCTTTTTATGTTTGTATTTACATTTGTAACTTACCACAAAGTGTTTCACTTGTTTTTGTGTATGGTTCTGCACTTTGTGGTTTTGTATCATAAATTTTTCTAATAGATAATTTTGATTTAGATTATCTTATTAAATGTCAGTGGTTTATAAT
>CAVBPI010000176.1:0-1603 GCA_963596955.1 bacterium
GTGTGACGGTGGGCGCGACAAAAGAGGCGCTGACCGAGGCGGTGAACAAAGCTTTGTACGGTGAGCAGACAGTCAGCTTCATCCTGCTTCCGCAAGTCGTGCAGGACAAGAGCATCAGCATATCCATAGAGACATCGACGGATGACGGAACGCACAACACCTACACGACAACTCTGACCGCACCTTCAGGCGGCAGGTTCAATGGCGGAAGCCGTTACAGCTACACCATTCTTGTCACGAATATGGGAATAACAGTCGAGGAACTGGGTATTCAAGGATGGGAAGACGGTGCGAGCAGCGATTTCAACATCGACGCGTAAAAGAGCGGTCATCAGATTATAGACTGATAAACAGATGATTATGAACAAGATTGATAAATCCACATATACAGCCCTGGCTTTCATCGCCATAAGCCTTGCCGCGTGTACGAAAAACAATGACATGATTCCGGAATCGGGTGGACTGGAAATCAGCGCGGTCTTTGCTGTTGATGACGCGCAGACCCGCATCAACACCTTGGAAAAAGGAAACAGTTGGGATAATGGGGACAAGGTAGCCGTGAGGGTCGCCAAGGATGATGAGGTAAGGGAGGCCGTCCTGACCTATTCATATTCCGACGGAATGGGCGTCTGGTCCCGCGACAAGGCGTTCTGCTGGTCGGACGAGAACTCTTACCACACAATATGGGCTTCATATCCTTCTGAATATGACGCATTCTCCTATGAACTGCCCTCCGAACAGGAGACGGAGACAAAGCTCAAAAAGGCGGACTACATTAACGGTATGTGGGAGGGTAGGCCGACTTATGTAAACATCCCGATGAGACACAGGATGGCATTAGTGACAATAACATACACACTCGGCAGTTCCGACTTTGAAGACAATACGCTCCCGACCAAGGCAGAGGTGCTTTCAAAGAACTCCAAGGCAACATTCGACACGGAGGGGACAATGACGGAACTGAGCGGAGGAGAGAAATGGGTCACGGCCTGCCTGCATGACGGCAACAAGTTTTCCGCAATCGTCACGCCAGGGACATATAAGAGAGATGAGGAGTTCCTGAAACTTACCGTTAACGGGAAGGAGTATAAGGCAGCGATGAAGATGCAGGAGGAGTATCAGGAAGGACACAAATATCCCTATAATCTGCAAATCGGCAAGAAGAAGGCATACATGACGGAGTTAAGCTGTGACAATCTTCCCGGCTGGACGAAAGAAGAAAACTTGCAGTCGCAGACCGGAACTATAGGCACGCCCGACGAGGGAAAGACATCGTGGAAAGATGGGGATGAACTGCTTGTCAAGGTATATGACAGGAATCACGGAGATACGTTTGCAAGCTTTACCTATAACGGCGGAGTCTGGAGCCTTACAAGCGGAGAGCTATATTACAGAGAAGACAATGTGCCTTATGGATATGTGTATTATGCCCCTGACTATATGTGGGGTTCTTCAGGAACTCCTGAACTGAAGGACGGCAAAGTGGCAGTAACGGGCGAATATATCGAACCCACGACCAATAATAACAGTACCGGAACCGGTCTGAATGTTTATTTTTCTTCTGCCCGGCGCAACTACTCCCGCCTGCGCATGGCAACTGAGC
>CAVBPI010000176.1:1614-5702 GCA_963596955.1 bacterium
GAATGTTACGGTCATTGTCAGCAGTTTCATTCCAGTCAATGGCAACGCTACGGTCGATACCAGCTATTCCCTCACATCCGATGCCAACGGCAATGCCTTTCTGTATGGCAGTTTTGTCTCCGGGTCGTCAGTCGCCGTCAAGTCCGGCGATGATTTTCTGGCGAGATATACCTTCACGGCGGCGACGGTAAGCGGCAGGAGCTATGCACTGGACGCGACGGGAAGAAGATAGCCATAATTGAATATTTTGCTATCTTTGCTCTCGGTTTGGGCGGACGGATTGTTCATTTTTGCCCTTTGGTACAAAAAATGCAGACCCGTTTTGCCCTTCTGAAATTACAGAAAGGTTGTTTTATTAAATTTTTGTTGCATACACATAACAATGTAAGATTATGGGAAACGAAAAAGCGACACGAATCCAGACTTCGCTTCTGAACGGAGTCGAAAAGAAAGCCTTGGTGTGGATGGCGAAGCGTCTGCCGGTCTGGGCAACTTCAAACATGCTGACAGCGGTGGGAACATTCGGAGCAATTCTCTGCGCCGTAGGCTTCGGACTTGCAAACCTCAATCTCAACTGGATGTGGCTGTCGGTCTTCGGCCTCTTCCTTAACTGGTTTGGAGACAGTCTTGACGGCTCGATGGCCCGCGTAAGGCACACGCAGAGACCGGTCTATGGCTTCTTCATCGACCACAACATCGACATATTCACCATCATCGTGATGTGCGTCGGCGCCGGCATCTCCCCTATCGCGAGAATGGACGTGGCTCTCTTCGTGCTCGTAGCCTACCTTGCGATTTCAGCCCACACCTACATCGGCACCATCCTGAAGAACGAGTTCAAGCTCACCTACGGCAAGCTCGGGCCGACGGAATTCCGCGTGATTGCGGCTCTCGCAATCATCTTCCTGATTTACTTCCCTTGGGCTAACTATAACGTCACCATCAGCTGCTTCAAGGACGGACTTGAGACCCTGAACGGAGTCTATACACCGTTTGACTGGGTGGCAATCGGACTCGGCTGCATCATTTTCATTCTTCTGATTTCCTCTCAGATTCGTGACGAGAAGGCACTCTCGAAGATTGACCCGCCTAAGAAGTTTGACGGAACTTTCACTGAGTAACACAGAGGATGGAGAGAAAGCAGGAGGACAAAGTCCTTTCACTGAAGAAATGGATTGACTTTGTGGTCAGCCGCGCACTGGGGACGGTCGTCGATACGGCTGTCCTCTGGTTCGTGGGATGGGTGCTGTACAGGATGGTCGCGGCTCACCCTGCCAGCGGGTTCTGGAGCGGGTTCGAGTACTGGGGTGAATACTGGATCGGGCCGGCTATCTCGTTCGAGGTGGCCACCTTCGCGAACTTCCTCATGTCCTACTACTGGATTTGGAAGAACCGCATAAGCAACCGCTCGTCCGCGAAAAGCTTCTGGAGGCATTTCGGAGGATTCAACGTATCGTGCATCTTCGGATTCATCGTGAAGATGGTCTTTCTCGTGCTCTTCGAAAAAATCTTCGGCTGGGACGCATGGCTTTGCAACCTGCTTGCCGTCTGCATCTCCGGCATACTCAATTACTTTCTTGCGGAAGTGCTCGTATTCAGGAAAAAGACGGAACGCCCGGAGCATGAACTGCTCAGCATAGAGGAGCTGGGAGAAATGGCTCCGGTGTTCAAGGGCGCATGGGGACAGTGGTTCGGAAAATGCCTTTTCTCGCTCGTGGGCGTGAACAAGCTCAACGCGCTCTACAACAGCATCTATGGACTTGAACCGGCAAGGGACGCGGCTCGGGGCCTGCTTGAGAACATGGGCTGCAACTACCTCATCGGCAATGCCGAGAGGCTGGAACATCTGCCGGAGGGCGCATTCATAACCATCAGCAACCATCCCTACGGAGGACTTGACGGAATCGTGCTTCTCGACCTGTTTCTCCCGCACAGGCCCGACTACAAGGTGATGGTGAACGAGATTCTCGGACGAATAGAGCCGCTGCGTCCGGCGTTCATAACCGTGAATCCGACAACCACGAAGAAAGGCAAGCCGACAAGGACGACGCTTAACGGCGTGAGGGAAACCCTTGAGAGACTGAACGGAGGGCACGCGGTGGGGTTCTTCCCGTCCGGTGCCGTCTCGGACCTTCATCCCGGAAAGCACGAGATTGCCGACAGACAGTGGCAGGAGAGCATGATAAGGCTCATCCGCAAGGTCCGCGTGCCGATTGTGCCGATTCATTTCATCGACCACAATTCCTGGTTCTACTATTTTCTCGGCCTGATTGACTGGAAAGTCCGCCTTCTGCGCCTGCCGCGCGAACTGTTCAACAAGTCAAAGGGCCGCCACCGCGTCGTCATCGGGGAGACCATCAGCGTGGAGAAGCAGGACTTGCTCACCGACCTCGACGCCTACACCGCATTCCTCCGCGCGTCGGTCTATCAGATGCCTCTGCCCGAGACATTCACCCCGAGCAGACCGACCAAGGCTTAAAGGTATCAGCAGAAGTCCCTTCAGGCCTCAGGCAGTCGTATTAAAGTATTTTTCAGAAGCCTATGAAATTCAGGTACATATCAACTCTGTTCTTCAGCATCACGATACTGCTTTCCTGCTCGGATTTGAGACGGAGCAGTCTGCCTGAAGTTTATGTGAGAGCGGAAAGTCTCGCCTCCAACAAACCGGACAGCGCCCTTGCTGTGCTTGAAGGCATCGACACCTCGGGCATTGACGGATATGAGAGGGCGACATACCTGATTCTCAAGACCTTTGCAGCCTACAACAACTATGCTCCGGAGATTTCGCGGACCCAGCTGAAGGAGTGCACGGACTATTTTCTTGCCGGGCGTGACAGGCAGCGACGCGCGCTGTCCCGCTACCTGATTGCGGTCGTCGAGAATGACTACCTGAACGGAAGCAAGGCCAAGGTCTGTGACGAGCTGAAACGGGGATGCCGCGAAGTGGAGGGAACCGGAGACCACAATCTCGCGTCACTGCTCTTCCTCCGCTACGGCAGCGAGATGTACGGACGGAAGTGGTATGACAACGCCATTGAGGCCTTTGAGAAATCGTATCAGGAGGCCGTGGCAGGCGACTATCGGGTGACACAGGTCACGGCACTCATAGACATCGCACAGTCATGGATGTTCAAGGGGGACGCGGACAGGAATTATGACAAGGCCATCGACTACGCCCTTTTAGCCGTCGATACTGCGGAAAAATACGGCCTGCGCGACAGTTATTCCAAGGCGATGAACTCGCTTTCCTCCTGCTACAGCCGCGCCGGGGACTTTGAGAACGCCCTGGACTGCGCCCGGAAGGCAACAGCGATGTCGGAAGAGCTGTTCCGCAGCGGGGTCAGGAAGGAGCCGGTCCGGCACACCGCCCTCGCGGATGCGTACAGGAAGGTGGGAAAGGCGGACTCTGCCATATTCTATGCGGCGATGGACACCGTCTCGACGATGAACCCAATAACCCGGGCATCGGCAACCCAGCTGCTCTACATCGTCTATAACGAGCTTCTGCATGAGAGCGACAGCGCGATGAAATACATCACTTCCTACAACAGCCAGAAGGAAAGCCTGCTGAAGGCCCAGGAGAATGACAAGGTGGTGAGCAACGAAGTCGCAATGGAACAGGACGAGTCAAGGGAGCGCGTGAGGGGCATCCTCGCCGTCACCCTGTCCGTGATAATCGCGCTTTTGGCGGCGGCGTTGCTGATTTTCGTCATAATGAGGCGAATCCTGCGGCGGAAGGATTCAAGTCTGGGCGAACAGTCCCGCAGGATTGAGCGGCAGTCGGAGGAGATAAGGGAGAAGTCGCGTGAGATAGCGAAGAAGTCGGCCGTGATTGAGGAAAAGACGGAAAGGCTGCATGAGGTGCTGCTCGAAAAGGACGAGCTGATTGCCGGGCTCCGGGCAAGGCCGCACTATCTGAGCGACGAGGAGGGCGAGGCAATCGTGCGCGCCGTTGACAGGGCCTGCGACGGCTACTGCTCGAACCTGGCAAAGGCACATCCGGAACTGACCGCGGCGAACCTGCGGATGCTCGCGCTCGTGAAGCTGGGATTCAGCACGGGGCAGATTGCGGTGATGGAGGGGATATC
>CAVBPI010000177.1:0-3280 GCA_963596955.1 bacterium
AGCCAGTTCTGGTTTGACGGGCTCTACACCGACTATGTTCAGGATGTTTTCCTGCGCGTCTATCCCGGCAAGGCCATATTTCCCGGAAACTGAACATCTTCTGAGCCGTCAGTTTCTACCTGATGACCGAATCTATCTTATGACAGAATGAGTGTCCGAAAATTTCGGGCACTCATTTTGTTTTATATTACCTCAGTATGTTTCTGTCATTATGTTTCTGTCATCTCGAACGCAGTGAGAGATCTTTGCGCAGTGCAGAAAAACGGAACTCAAAACATAAAATTATGGGCAAGACACTTATATATCAGATAGTTCCACGTCTGTGGGGCAACATGAACGAACATCCTGCAAAGGGCGGCAGCTGCGCCGGGAACGGCAGCGGCAAATTCTCCGACATAGACGAGGACACGCTCGCTTATCTCAAATGGTGCGGCTACACGCACATCTGGCTGACGGGGGTAATCCGCCACTCATGCAGCGACCCCACGGCTATGGGAGGACTGACAGAGGGACATGGCGGTCATGTCTCCAACGGCCAGTTCGTCAAGGGGTTGGCAGGTTCGCCTTATGCCATTCAGGACTACTACGACGTCAATCCCTATCTCGCGGACAATCCCTCCCGGAGGCTTCAGGAGTTTGAGGACCTGGTCGCAAGGATTCACGCGGCCGGGCTGAAAGTGCTGATTGACTTCGTCCCGAATCATGTGGCGAGAGACTATGGAGTCGGCGTCGATAAGTCCATAGAGGGTCGTCCGTCTGACAAAATGTCACTCGGCGCGACGGATGACAAGTCCGTTCACTGGAAAGCCGAAAATGATTTCTTCTACTACCCCGGCCAGCGTCTGAAACTGCCTAATGAGGACGAGTGGAAAGCGGCCGGGAAGCCTCTCTATGAGGAGTTTCCGGCGCGTGCCTGCGGAAATGCCTACACCGCGTCGCCGAGCG
The DNA here is from genome assembly GCA_963596955.1 of bacterium. Taxonomy (GTDB): domain Bacteria; phylum Bacteroidota; class Bacteroidia; order Bacteroidales; family UBA932; genus Cryptobacteroides. Next base: position 946 of record CAVBPI010000177.1, read on the forward strand.
TGAACGACTGGTATGAGACCGTGAAGCTCAACTACTGTGACTTCCGCACCGCTACATGGGACAAGATGCTCCACATTCTGCGCTACTGGCTTTCAAAGGGAGTTGACGGATTCCGCTGCGACATGGTTGAGCTGGTTCCGCCGGAGTTCTTCCGCTGGGCAATCGAAGAGGTGAAGAAGGAGAGGCCGGAGACGATGTTCGTCGCCGAGGTCTATCAGAAGTCGCTGTATTGCAAGTATGTACGAGAAGTCGGCTTCGACCTCCTCTACGACAAGTCGGGACTCTATGACGCGCTTTCCGACATTGTCCGGTGCAACGGCAGCGCGCAGCCGTTCGTCGAGTCATGGCAGTCGGCGACGCGCATCACCACTTCCTGGCAGAATCTCGGTGACCTCCAGCTCTATATGCTGAACTTCCTCGAAAACCATGACGAGCAGCGCTTTGCCTCGGATTTCTTCGGAAAGAGGGCGGAACGCTGCTATCCTGCTCTCGCGGTGAGCCTGATGATGAACCTCACTCCATTCATGACCTATTTCGGAGAGGAAGTGGGGGAGAGGGGCATGGATTCGGAGGGATTCAGCGGCCTCGACGGACGCACCACAATCTTTGACTGGTGGTCCACCCGCGGTCTGCGCGCCCTGAAGAAACTTACGCGGAACGGCAACTACCTCACGGCCGTGGAACTGCTCTCGGACACCGCCGACAAAGACCACAGGCCTCTGCAGAGAAAGCGTGTGAAGAGCGCCGTCAAGATGAAGATTCTCATGAAGGAGACGGGACTTACGGCAGATGAACTCAAGTTTTTCGTGAAGTTCACGGGGATGCTCCGTTTCGCGGTGAATGACAACGCTATTTCAAAGGGAGTGACCTACGACCTCTGCTACTGCAACTACAATTCCCGAGGTTTCGACAAGGACAGGCACTTCGCCTTCCTGCGCGACGACGCCGACGACACGTTCCTGATTGTGGCCAACTTCTCCCAGCAGCCGGCCCAGATGGAACTGACCATCCCCGAGCACGCCTTCGAATGGCTGGAACTGCGCCAGACCCCGCTCTGCAACGCTCAGGCTCCGGTCAAGGTCAGCGTCCCGGCCAACGACGCGGTGATACTGCGGCTGTCCTCCTCCATGCAGAAGGCATGAAATAGCCGTAACCGTTTGATGATAAAGGTTTTATTTTGCCAGAGCGTCGGACACTGCGGAGGCATAGGTCTGTGACATCGGAATCACGGGGACCTTGTCGTTGTCGAGGATGATATAGATGGATTTTCCGTCGTTCTGCATCATCCGGATGCGGCGCGTGTTCACCAGATAGGAACGCTGGCATCTGACGACGGGGGATTTGGAAAGCTTCGCCTCCAGAGAACTGATGGGTATCCTCATCATATAGGATTCGACATCTTCTCCCTTCTCGTAGTACAGGTTCACGTAGTTGCCTTCCGATTTTATATACAGAATTGAATCGACGTCTATGGAAAATCTCAGGACACCGCCGTCATCGACAAAGTTAATCATCCTGTCTTTCAGTGTCCTGCTCTCTTTGCTGCCTGTAGGTGTGCCGGCGTCACTGTCGGGTTCGCGTTCTTCCTGAGACTGATAATAATCAGTCAGAATGAATGTTATTGAATACGGAATCAGCAGGATGAGCGCGACGCATGGAATCGCCTTGAAAATCAATGAGCAGACCGAATTGTAATTGCCGAGGGAAAAGACAAGGGTAAAGACTACATAAAGCAGTGCGATTGCCAGAAATTCGACAAGTGACCAAATGATGAACTGCCATAGTCTGGTCACGCGGGTGCGGCAGAATTTTATGAAGACAGCCTTGCTTATAAGCAGCAGTATCACCGACAAAGAGAAAAAAAGTACTGTCAGACCAGCAAGTTTCAGCGTTTTCAGCGAGAACCAGGCCGACGATGAGAAAGGCTGATAGAGCAGCAGGAACACGGAGGAAAAGGCAAGCGTATATAGAACCGAGGAGTATGGAAAATCCCCGGTTCTGAGCTTTCGCGGAATGCCCCGTCTCAACTTTTCGACAATGCGTTTATCCATAGTCATTATCCTACTGACAATCGACAATTCATAAATAGCATATTCATAAATCACACAAAACTTCGGCAAAGTTAAACAATATAACCGACAAAAGCGCAAGCGCATCATTGCATATTTCGTCACAAATAAGCGCCCGTTTGTCCCAAATATACGTTTGGTGTGTGTCAAATGCCTTCCGATGAATTATTTTTGCCTACACAAAATCATACGCGAAAAATTTACATACACGAAAATTTAACAGATATGTCAGAATTCAAGAACAAGAATGTGCTCATCACCGGAGG
>CAVBPI010000177.1:3290-5666 GCA_963596955.1 bacterium
CGGAAAAATAATGGGAAGAATGGCCCTGAAAAAGGGCGCTGCCAATCTCATTATCTGGGATGTGAATCCGGACGGGATGGAATCGGCAAGAGCGGAGCTTTCAAAAGGCGGGAATGTCCATTGCTACAAGGTGAATGTTTCGGATGAAATGGAAATCGCGGCGGCTTACGAGAAGGTAAAGGAAGAAGTGGGATATGTTGACATCCTCATCAATAATGCGGGGGTTGTGCGCGGCAACAGCACTTTCGACAGGCAGAAGGCTTCGGACATCAGGCTGACAATGGATGTGAATGCAACAGCGCCGATGCTTGTCGCTCTGGAGATGCTGCCGGACATGATGCTGAGGAACAGCGGTCACATCTGCAACATAGCTTCCGCGGCGGGTATGCTGGGAGTTCCCAAGCTTTCTGTCTATTGCGCGAGCAAATGGGCTGTCGTCGGGTGGACGGAATCGCTGAGGATTGAACTGAAGCAGGCACGCAGCAATGTGAAAGTCACCTGCATCGCGCCGTATTTCATCAACACAGGAATGTTCGACGGGGTTGATTCAAAAGTGTTCAACATACTTGAGCCGGAGCCGACGGCGAAGAAGGTCATTGGGGCAATATGCAGGGACAAGGACTTCAAGGGGCTGCCTTTCCCGGAACATTTCATCCGTTTTTGGCAGGGAGTGTTGCCCAATGTGCTCTTTGACTTCATATTCGGCAAAATATTTGGGGTGTATTCCGTGATGAACCATTTTACCGGACGCAGGAACGCTCCGGGTAGGTGTGTTGTCATGTCTGCGCGAAAAACGGCGTAGCCGGACAGTAGGGGACTGCTGTCTCCATCAGGTGATGAATGAGCAAAAAGAATACAGTGATGAATACTATGAAGAATACATCCGCGGAAAAATTGGCGGAAGTCCACCGCTTACAGACGGAAGCGTTCCGTTCAGGTGAGACTCTAAGCCTCGACGGAAGGCGTGAAAATCTCAAGGCTCTGAAAAAGGCTCTGCTGAAATGGGAGAAGCCGCTTGCCGACGCGCTGTGGCAGGACCTGCACAAGTCCTATGAGGAGGCGTATCTCACGGAACTGAGCATAGTGCTCGGAGAGATTGACAGCCATCTGAAGCACCTCAAAAGATGGGCAGCGCCCAAGCGCGAACACACACCGCTGAAGATGTTCCCGTCCAGCAGCCGAGTGATATCCGAACCTTTGGGCAACTCGCTGATTATCGCGCCGTGGAACTATCCTGTTCAGCTCCTTCTGAACCCTCTTGTTGGCGCCCTTTCGGCGGGATGCACCGCCGTTCTCAAGCCTTCTCCCTATGTCCCGGAGGTGTCGCTCGTTCTGGAGAAGATGATTTCAGAGACTTTTCCGGAGAGCGTCGTGGCCGTCGTTCAGGGCAACAGGGAGGTGAACCGCCTGCTTCTCGAACAGAAATGGGACATCATCTTCTTCACTGGCAGTCCAGCGCTCGGGCGGACTGTCATGGAGGCTGCCTCGCGCCATCTCACCCCGGTCGTTCTTGAACTCGGCGGCAAGAGCCCCTGCATAGTGGATTCCGACGCGGACATCACCGTCGCGGCACGCCGCATAGCGTGGGGAAAGTCCCTGAACGCCGGACAGACCTGCATCGCCCCGGACTATCTTATGGTGCATGAATCCGTCAAGGATGCCTTTCTCGCGGCTCTTGAAAAGGAATTTCACAGTCTGCTCGGAGAGAATCCGCAGGAGAGCCGGCATTATGTCCGTATCGTGAACGACCGCGCATTCGAGCGCCTGAAAGGCTACCTCGGCGACGGAGAGATTGTCTTCGGCGGCCACACCGATGCCTCGGAGCGCTATTTTGAGCCTACTGTCATCGACAATGTAAGCCCCGACTCCCCGGTTATGCAGGAGGAGATATTCGGTCCCATATTCCCCGTTCTCACATTTTCCTACATCAACGAGGTCACGGATTTCATCGCCGGCCGTCCCAAGCCGCTCGCGCTCTATTATTTCGGAGGAAGAGGGAAACAGGTTCTCCGCCGCTGCCCGTCCGGCGGGGCCTGCATCAACGACACAATCATGCACATAGCCAACCAAAACCTTCCGTTCGGCGGAGTCGGCAACTCAGGAATGTCCTCCTACCACGGCAGAAGAAGCTTCGACGCCTTCACCCACTACCGCGCCGTCGTTAGCACCCCGACGTTCCTCGACCTCCCGTTCCGCTATATGCCCTATAAATTTTTCAGTTTTGCGAAAAAACTGCTTTAGGCAGAACTTGAAACCACGCAATCCAAATCACTGATTGTCCAGTGATTCCCGTCTGCGGAACTCCGCCACGGTTATCGCGGTCGCAACCGCCGCGTTCAGCGATTCGGAAGTCTGCGCCCCAGCGGGCCATGACGG
>CAVBPI010000178.1:0-2341 GCA_963596955.1 bacterium
GAGGGATTCATCAATGACACGCTCATCGTGAAGACAGTCGGTGACGACCCTGACTACATTCTTCAGAGGAAAAATAAATCCGTGTTTCCGGATGTTCCGGGAATGATGGAGAACATCTGGAAGGTCACGAACCACATCAAGAAAAAGGTCGCCGACCCGATGCGCGAGACGCTGACCGTCATCCCGGCGAAGGACGGAAAGCTCTACTACGAGGATGAGAACGGTGACTTTTGGGCTGTCTGCGTTTTTATCGGCAACACCCTGTCATACACTCAGGCCGACACACCCGAACTTGCCTATCAGGGCGGAGTCGGAATCGGCCGCTTTCAGGCACTGCTCGCCGACTTTCATGAACCGCTCGTAGAGGTCATCAAGGGATTCCACAATATGCGCTGGCGTTTTCAGCAGTGGGATGAATCCGTTGCCCGCAACGCCGCCGGACGCGCGGACTCCTGCCTTGAGGAAATAGATTGGATTGAGTCCCGCCGCAAGGAGATGCTTGATTTCGCGACGCTCATCGAAAACGGGACCATTCCTTGCCGCGTAACCCACAATGACACGAAGATCAGCAACATCCTCTTCGACGCAAAGACGAAGGAAGTCCTCTGTGCCATTGACCTCGACACCGTTATGTCCGCGACCGTTCTCAACGACGTAGGCGACGCCCTCCGCTGCTACACCAACACCGGCGCCGAAGACGCGCAGGACCTTTCTACGGTTTCCATGTCCCTCGAAATGTTCACCGCCTACATCCGCGGCTACCTCTCGGAGATGGGCTCGTCCCTCTGTCCTGCCGAACTCGACTACCTCGCCTTCTCCGGCCGCTACATCACCTTCGAGCAGGTTCTCCGCTTCCTGATGGACTATCTCGACGGCGACACCTACTACAAGACGAAGTACCCCGAGCACAACCTCGTCCGTGCCCGCGCCCAATACAGGCTCCTTCAGTCCATGGAGGCCCAGTTCCCGCAGATGTGCGAAATCGTTTCCGCCCTCCGCTGACGTTTCATTTGCTTAAATCCTGTTTCATTTTCGCAAAAAGCAAGAAATACCTTGTGATTTTATTTTGAACCGAATATATTTGCGCCCGTTTTACGAATGGGAGCAGGTTCAGGTTGTTGTATGTTAATATGCATCCCTTTCGGCAAACTCCTTCCGGATGCTGTCCACGCCGTAACCGGAAGGATAATTTGTATTATTGGGGGCAGGAATAGGTTGCGATTTTGAGGAATATTTCTGAAAATTCAAAAAAATGTTGCCCCGACGAAAAATAGTGAGTAATTTTGCGGTCGTGTTTCCGGGGAATGTTTAGCCCGGGACAGTTGTATGGAATATATGATAGTATGTTGAGAGTATTCTCTGGCATATCAGGATTCGGATTGAATATGGCAACGCCGTCATTGGCGTGCGCCTCTTTGTTTGTGTCATACTCCGCCACCGTAGTCGAAGAGCAGCGGGTGATTTCTCTGGGGGGGGGTATATAAGTCTCTGACTGACAATGTCCCGCCGATAATACGGCGTTTTCGTGCGACAGTTTTCTGCCGCACTAATTTTTGTGCCATTCATTCAAGCGTATTTCTCCTCATGTGCATCAGCCTCCCTTCAGAGGCTCTCCCGTTGTCATTTCGAGCGAAGCGAGAAATCTTTGTGCATAAAAAACAGTAACAATACAACACAAAATAAAACAACAATTTAACACAAAAGTATCATGAACAAAACAACACTCAAAGCCATCGCGGCGGCAGCCCTGTCACTTCTGACAGTCGCCTGCGCGAAGGAACGGCTTGCTGACAATGCTCAGCAGGCGGGCGTGTCGTTCACGGTCGAGGCTCCGGGCGCACCGGCAACCAAGGCCATCGGTGACGGCACCACGGCAACAAAACTCTACTATCAGGTATTCGACGAGAACAAGAACCCTATCGAGGGACTTGGCGTGCAGCAGACCAATCTCACGGAGACAAACGGCAAGATGACCGCCAAGGTAAGCTTCCAACTCGTGAAAGACCAGACCTATAGCTTTATCTTCTGGGCTCAGACTTCATCATCGCTTTATTATCGGATTGACGCTCAGGAAGGCCTAAAGAAAATCACAGCAAACTATCCGTCATACAGGTCTGCCAATGACGAAAAGTATGACGCATTCGTCGCTGTTAAGACAATCAAGATTACCGGTCCGGTGTCTGAGCCTGTGACCCTCAAGCGTCCGTTCGCACAGATTAACATCGCGTCAAATGATAAGGTCAAGGCCGGCTCTACAGTGCAGGACATCGACTTCACCGGCGCGAAATCGACATTCGCCGTGAAGAATGTTCCGACAGTCTTTGCTCCTCTCCCCGACAAC
>CAVBPI010000178.1:2351-4411 GCA_963596955.1 bacterium
ATGAACTATGTATTCGCTCCTGAAGGCGGCGCGGTCTGCGACATTGAGGCAACCGTCACCGTAGGCGGCAAAGACGTGAAGATTACAGTGCCTAACGCCCCGATTAAGCGCAACTGGCGCACCAACATCATCGGCAAGGTCCTCACCACCGACGCCGACTACGATGTCGTGATTGACCCTACTTTCGGCGGCGATGACACTCCTAAGGGCGGCTACAAGGACGGCGGTGTCACGACATCGCTTCCGACGGGTCCGGACATGACAGGAACTGTAGTGAATGTGAACGCCGAGAATGCCCAATACACTCTCGACGGCGCATACGGCAGCATCAACGGCAAGACCGTCAATTTCACCGAGGACATCGCCGAGACCCTCGTCTTCGGCCGTCCGACTAAATTCTCCGGCAGCAACACCAGGTACATGGTCGGCGGATTTAGCGACAGTGCGGAAAACTATCAGGAGTTTGCAACGTCAGACGAACTTGTCGCATACAAGTCCCAGTCAGCGTGGACTCCGGGCTGTTTCTATGTCCGTACAATCGAGAATGTCAAGTTCACTGCAAACGACGGCATCGAAATCGACGGAATTTATGCATCTTCCGGTCATGTTTATGCCGATGCCTCTACATCTCCGGTTTACGACTATGTTCTTGATAACGGCACTAAAGTAACCGAGGGCAGTTGCTATTATGCAGCATACAGCTTCAAGAACATTTCATTTGACGGCGTCACCTTCAGGAAGAATGCGAAGTTCACGAAGAACAGCAATGGCGAAAGCCCGTCAACAATCGACGGCCTGACTTTCACCGGGTGTCATTTCCTTACATACGACACCGCGTCTTCCGCCGGAGCACGCATATATTTCCAGAATAACGCCACTGTATTCGAGAATGCGTTTAAGAATATTGTAGTTGATGGCTGCGACTTCGACACTTCTTTCCAGGGTATATATACACAGTATGTTTATGGTCTGACTGTTCGCAACTCTAAATTCACGACCACAGGGCATAATGCCGTCGCGATTCAGCATTATGATGTTGTAGTTCCTGATTATGGCAAGATTGTAATCGAGAAAAATACATTCGACAAAATCGGCGACCGCGTCATCCGTTTCGGAAATATAGGTGCCGACACGCAGATTACAATCGCCGACAACAAGTCAACAAACTCAGGTGACGAGAATCACGAGGTCATGAAGGCCGTTTCTCTCGCCGACGGCATCACCTACAACATCCACGATAACGACTGGAACGGCGGAGCTGGTGTCGTAGCAAATGACGAACTCGTTGACTGGAACAAGAAAATTCAGGAAGACAATGCTCATGTCGTATTGGGCGAAGGTACTTATATACTTCCGGACGGTAAAAATGTCGCTGAAGGTGTTATTATCGAGGGTACCGAAGGCACAGTCATTGACATGGAGGATAAATCAGTTGCTGGTTATAAGGATGTTACATTCAAGAATGTAGAAATGAATGTCGGCACAGCTGATTATGGCGGCTTTATCCATTCTGATAATCTTGTTTTTGAGGATTGTTCATTCACGGGCCAGCTTGTTACTTATGGTACACACGAAACATATCGTAGATGTTCATTCTCTTCATCAAAATATGCTTTGAAGATTTATGGCTCAGAGCAGGTTGATGTTGAAAACTGCATATTTGAAGCTGCTGCCAAAGCTATACTTGTCTATAATGACGGCCCGCGAAAATTTGATGTCAAAATTTCCGGTTGCCAGTTTAAGGGAAACTACTCTTTTTATGCGGCTGTTGAGGTTCATACAGAGACGGGCGCGTATGGCACCCTGTCAATAAATAATAGTACCGTTGGCTCGGGGAAATTGTGGAGAGAAGTAGCGAGAATAAATTCGTTCACTTACAATCCGACAACAAAATTCACGGTAACAGTTGATGGCGAAACTGTCCAAACAGCAGAATAGCAACTGATATGACAGTCAGACTTTCAGAAGTCAACCGGCTGGAATCCCCAAAACAACTTTTCTCATGATTTCGGATTCTGAAGGCTGACGCGGCCGGCTCGGAGGCAACCCCTCCGGGCCGG
>CAVBPI010000178.1:4421-5634 GCA_963596955.1 bacterium
CGTAACGGATAAAAAAGGTTACTTTTGTCTCATTATGAACATGAACGAATGCACCTGCAATCATAGGAGTGACGACGCGCCGGAGCGTCAGGAAAGACAAGAATCGGCGGTGACGAACGCGAGGGGGATTTTCGCGCTGTCGCCGGTGATGGTGCTGCTGGCGGTATATCTGGTGTCGTCGCTGCTGGCTGGAGACTTCTACCGCATCCCGATAGGCGTGTCCTTCGTCGTCGCCGCAGTCTATTCCATATTCATCGGCAGGGGGCTGCCTTTCGCCAAGCGGGTGAACCTGTTTTCGGCGGGCGCGGCGGATTCCAACATAATGTATATGATATGGATATTCGTCCTCGCCGGGATTTTCGCATCCTCGGCGAAGGCTGTCGGAGCCGTTGACGCCACTGTCGCGCTGACGATGCGGCTCATCCCGTCTGCCTATCTTCCGGCCGGCATATTCCTCGCGGCCTGCTTCATATCCATGTCCATAGGAACGTCAGTCGGCACGATAGTCGCGCTTGCGCCTGTCGCAATCGGGCTTTCGGGGGAGATGGGAGCGGACCTTGCCTTTATGGTGTCGATTGTCGTCGGAGGCGCGTTCTTCGGGGACAATCTCTCGTTCATCTCGGACACCACGATTGCCTCGACGCAAAGCCAGGGATGCCGGATGGGGGACAAATTCAGAACTAATCTCATCATTGTTCTTCCGGCCGCGCTTGTCACGCTCGGGATTTACATCTTCAGCGGTTTCTCTGCGGATTACGTGTCTGATGTCCCGGACGCGCCGTGGTATCTGGCTATTCCATATATGGTCGTGATTGTGAGCGCGTTGTGCGGAATGAATGTTCTCAAGGTTCTCGTGCTCGGGATTATTCTGACGGATGTCATAGGCCTGTGCAGCGGAACTTCGGCACTTGCGCTGTTCGAGGCCGCGGGGACGGGGCTCCAGTCCATGTGCGAGCTGATTCTCGTGACGCTGCTTGCAGGAGGGATTATGAATATGGTGAAGTCCGCCGGCGGATTCGACTGGCTTATCCGGGTGATGACACGGAGAATCGGCAACCGCAGGGGAGGGGAGGCGATAATTTCGCTGCTGACCGCGCTTACAAATGTCTGCACGGCGAACAACACCATCGCCATAATCACTGTCGGCGGCATCGCGAAGGACATCTCAACCCGTTTCGGCATCTCCCCGCGCCGCTCTGCAAGTCTCATGGAC
>CAVBPI010000179.1:0-4642 GCA_963596955.1 bacterium
CGTCTATGAGAAGGACAGGGTCAATTCGGTGGTATTCAAGTGTTTCCCTCCATACGGGGCGTGGAACATCGAGAAAGAGGTGACGAGGGAGCGGAAATATGCCGACGTCACAATCAATTCGTCCCTATGGGTCGATATGAAGAACGCCGGAGCGTCGCCGCTGCTGATTCTTGCCCTCTCGGACGTGTATGCGTGGACGGTGGATTTCTTCGGGCTTCAGAAAGGGGACCGCTTCCGCGTCGTCTATGACGAGAGGTCCGTTGAGAATGAGGTTCTCGACATCGACACCATCCGCGTCGCCCAGTTCATCCGCGCTGCCGACACCCTCGCCTGCTATATGTTCAATCAGGGCGACGGCGGCAACATCTACTGGAACGAGAAGGGGGAGAGCATGCGCAAGGCCTTCCTCAAGGCTCCGCTGCATTTCACGAGGATAAGTTCCGGTTTCTCATACGCCAGAAAGCATCCCGTCACGCGCCGTGTCCAGCCGCACACGGGGGTTGATTACGCCGCTCCGAAAGGAACTCCTGTGATGTCAATCGGCGACGGCACCGTGCTGTCGGTCAAGTATGAAGGAGCCGGCGGCAACACCGTCCGCATCCGCCACAACAGCGTCTATACCACCGCCTACCTCCACCTCAGCGGCTACGGCAAGGGCATCCGCGCCGGCGCCCGTGTCCGTCAGGGTCAGGTCATCGGCTATGTAGGCTCCACCGGCCGCTCCACCGGTCCCCACCTCGACTTCCGCGTCTGGAAAAACGGCTCGCCAGTCAACCCGCTCAAGATGCAGTCCCCTCCCGCCGAACCCCTCCGCCACGCCTTCCGCGAGCAGTTCGACTCCGTCAAGGTGGAGATGAACCGCCTGCTGTCAGAAAATGTTGAAGAAATGCAGTAGTTCCTATATATACTTCGCCGTGTAGGATTCCTTGCAGCCGCGCATGTCCTCCGGGGTGCCGGCAAAGACAACTCGGCCGCCGCCGTCACCGGCTTCCGGACCGAGGTCGATGACCCAGTCGGCGGCGCGGATTACGTCGGCGTTATGCTCGACCACCACGATGGAATGCCCCCGCGAGAGGAGCGCGTCGAATGACTTGAGCAGCTTCTCCACATCATAGAAGTGAAGGCCCGTCGTCGGCTCGTCGAAGATGAAGAGGATTTTCTGCTCCTTGGCCTTTCCGGTCTGCTCGGCGTTCATCAGCATGAAATAGGCGAGCTTGATTCGCTGGCTCTCGCCGCCGGAGAGCGTGCTGCTGCTCTGGCCGAGAGTGATGTAGCCGAGCCCGACATCGACAAGCACCTGAAGCCTTGCGGCAATCCTCTGTGCCGTCGGGTCTGACTGCGCGCCGAAAAATTCGATTGCTTCTTCCACGCTCATGTTCAGGATGTCGTCTATGTTCTTGCCCTGATAGCGCACTTCGAGGATGTCGGGCTTGAACCTCTTGCCGCCGCAGGCCTCGCAGACCATCGTTACGTCGGCCATGAACTGCATGCTGATTTTCACGAAGCCGTCGCCCTGACATTCCGGACAGCGTCCTCCCTCCTGGTTGAATGAGAAGAACGACGGGGTGTAGCCGTTGATTTTCGCGTACTGCTGGTCCGAAAGGAGCTTGCGGATGTCGTCATATATCTTCAGATAGGTCACGGCGTTGCTTCGTGAGCTGCGGCCAATCGGATTCTGATCGACATACTCGACCTGAGTTATGCGGTCGGTGTTGCCGGAGAGCCCGCGGAAGGTTCCCGGAACCGGACCGGCGTGGTTGATTTCGCGATATACTGCCGGATAGAGGATGTCGCCGACAAGCGAGGACTTGCCCGAACCGCTCACGCCCGTCACGACGGTGAGAACCCCGAGCGGGAACTTGACGCTAATGTCCTTGAGGTTGTGTTCCATCGCACCCTCGACTGTGATTGAGTAGTTCCAGCCGCGTTTCTGACGGGTTATGCGCGGACGGCGTCCGGTGAGGTACTGGAGGGTCAGCGAACGTTCAAGGGCAGCGGTGACATGAGTTTTTTCCTGCGGAGTTTCTGTGTGGGCACCATTCTCCTTGACTTCGTAGTCATGGGAATCCGCCCGCTCATCAGATATTGCACTGAGCGCATCCTCAAGCTGTCCCTCAAACACAATCTCTCCGCCGTTCACGCCTGCCTTCGGTCCGATGTCAATCAGCAGGTCCGCAGCCTTCATTATGTTTTCGTCATGCTCCACCACGACAACCGTGTTTCCGATGTCCCTGAGCCTCTTCAGCACGGAAATCAGCCGGTCCGTGTCGCGGGGGTGCAGACCGATGCTCGGCTCGTCAAGAATGTAGAGCGAGCCCACCAGCGAACTTCCGAGAGCCGCCACCAGATTGATTCTCTGGCTCTCGCCTCCTGAGAGCGAGTTCGAACGACGGTCAAGCGTGAGGTAGCAGAGTCCCACGTCGTTGATGTAGTCGAGCCTGTCTAAAATCTCCTCTATCGCCTTTCCGGCGACGCTGCGGTCATATTCGCTTAGCTCAATGTTCCTGAAAAAATCCTGCAGCTGTCCGACATTCATCTTCAGCAGCTCGTGGATGTTTTTCCCTCCCACCTTCACGTACAGCGCCTCCCGACGAAGCCGGCTTCCGCCGCACTCATGGCAGACGGTTTTTCCGCTGTAGCGGCTCAGCATATACTTGTACTGAATCTTGTACTTGTTCTGATCGACCCACTTGAAGAACTCGTTCAGACCGATAATCGAGTCCTCTTCATTCGCCGCAGGGCATCCGTTCCAGATTTTGTCCCGCTGCTCCTGCGTCAGGTTGTGGTAAGGCTCGAAAATAGGAATGCCGTACTTCGCGGCGTTCTTCACCAGCAGGTCCCTGAACCAGCCCATCTTCTCGCCTCTCCAGCAGGCAATCGCGTCGTCGTAGAGCGTCCTGCTCTTGTCCGGCACGACAAGGTCCTCGCTGATTCCGATGATTTCTCCCAGTCCGCCGCACACCGGGCATGCTCCAAGCGGACTGTTGAAGCTGAAAAGGTACTCGTCGGGTTGTCTGAACTTTATCCCGTCCAGTTCGAACCTGTTTGAAAATTCCTTGCTGTGGAGTCCGTCCCCGTCCTGCCAGCACACGGAAATGCGCCCGTCGCCCTTGTCAAATGCCGTCTGAATTGAAGAGTGCAGACGTGCGGCGAGCTCATCCGAAATCCCGCCCGCGCCGAGTTTCAGACGGTCAACGAGCAGAGAAAGCTTCTCCGGGAAATTCCCGCTTTCGGAAAGCCGCATGACATCCTCGATGCTTACCTGCCTGTCTGTGAAAAAACGCGAAAATCCCTCCTCCTTCAGCGCCAGCATCAGTTCCACCTTATCGTCGCGTCCTGCCCATCTGATGTTGGCCAGGATATAGACGGGTATGCTCGTGTCTCCTTCCGGCTTTATGGAATCCATGAATCGGAGGACATCGCCGGCTGAACTTGCCGTGACGAGCCGTCCTGAAACAGGGGAATATGTTTTACCGATTTTTGCGAATATAAGTCTAAGATAGTCATATATTTCCGTTGTCGTGGCGACAGTGGAGCGCGGATTGCGTATGTTCACCTTCTGCTCGATGGCGATTGCCGGCGGTATTCCCTCGATTGCCTCGACGTCAGGTTTCGACATCCTCCCGAGAAACTGCCTGGCATACGAAGATAGGCTTTCCGCGAACCGTCGCTGCCCCTCGGCGAAAAGCGTGTCGAACGCGAGCGAAGACTTACCGGAACCGGATATTCCCGTAATCACGACAAATTTTCCCCGAGGAATCTCGACCGTCAGGTTCTTGAGATTATTGACCTTCGCACCCCGTATGACTATGTTTCCTTCTTCTGACATATCCTTGCCGTCGTACAAAATTAAAACCATCTACACCGTCCCGACGACGTCAATTTGAAGAGTGAAATCTTCAAAAAATAAATTGCGCCATCTTGTGTCTTCTTTTTGGTCTATATTCCTTTTCTCATCGGTCATGTACCTCCAGTACACTCCCTCTTCCAAAAGAAATCTATCCTCAAAAATAATCCTCAATCTGAGGCAATTTATTCTTTTCACATTTCAAGAAGCCGTTTTTGTCGGAAAAGATTACAAAAATACGAAAAAATATTTGGAGAATATGAAAAAATGCGTACCTTTGCATCCGCAATCAGGAAAAGCGGTTGCAGCTGACAAGTTTGGTGCGGTAGTTCAGCTGGTTAGAACGCCGGCCTGTCACGCCGGAGGTCGAGGGTTCGAGTCCCTTCCGCACCGCTCAAGACTCCTCAACGAGATTTCGCTGAGGAGTCTTTTTTGTATCAGTTGTTCCACCTCTATCGGTTGAAACAGGGTCAGAACTCCCAGCTGACGCGGAGACGGAGGTCGAGGCGGAGGGCGTTGTCCTTCAGGGAGGTGCGGGCTATGATGACGGGCGTGCCGTCCGGGAGGGCGGCGGGAACGGACATCGTGACATGGCCGTTGTCGGATTTCCGCAGTGGAATGCTGCAGGAGTATTGCGCGAGGCCGACTGACGCTCCGGCTGCAATCCTGCTTTGTTTCTTGTCCTGTTTCTGGCTTTGCTCCCGGCCTCGCTCCTTGCCGACGGCGATGCTGATTCCGGCGGTAAGGCTGCCGAAGAAGCCGTCCTTTGAGAAACAGCCGAGTTCGGTGAGCGTT
>CAVBPI010000179.1:4652-5616 GCA_963596955.1 bacterium
GGGAAGGGCTCGGTGTTGAACGACAGTTCCGAGGTCGTGCGCTTGGAGTGCGCGAACTGAAAGGCATATCCGAGATCAATCTGAACCATAGGGGAGACGCGCCTGTCAAGGATGTCGCTCCGGAGCCTTACAAAAACGGGCAGCGCAGTGGTTCCCGTGACGACGGAGTTGCTTCCCTCGATTCCTGCGGCAATCGCAAGCTGCGGACGGAACCGATAGCCGCCGAACATTCCGAACGCATAGTCCGGCATAAGTTTCCTCCCCATACCTTGACAGTCTCCCGAGTACGACTTGGAGAGCGTGTGAGTTTTTCCGGTTGCAGTCCCTGCCGAAATCTCAACTCCGGCAAAGATTCCTTTTCGGAAATGTCTTGTGTCTTGCCGCTGTGCCCAAGTTGAAACAGGGGCGCTCAATAACAGAACCGTCGTTGCAATCACGACGGACATACGCCGCCGTGACTGTGAAGATACTATCCTTGAAGCAATCATGTCACTGTACCATTATAATCTTGTGAGAGAACCTTCCATGTGTCGTCTTCCAATCAACGGCCGTTGTCACGGTGTATGGATTGTCGTCATATTTCGCGCTGTAGCCGCTGTTGTCATAAGTCAGACTGAAAGATTCATAAGGGCTGAACTTATAGACATACCAGTTCCCGGATGCATTGACCCTCTCGAAACTCAGGTCGAGCGTCACTTTTGTCGGGTGTGCATGGTGCTGCCATGGGGTTCCCTTGATATAGTTCTTGTTTGAGTCGTCGAAGGTCTTGCTGTAAATAGTGTTGAAGAGTGTCATAATGCCTTCATAGGCAAGGGTATGAGTCCCGGCGGATGTATTCGAAACAGTCACATCAGGGGCATAGTTTGCTTCGGGATAGTAATCCACCGGATCCTTTTTCTGCCCGTGGACATGAGTGCGGCAGAACCCCTTGCAATTCAGTGACGGCTTGATGTATGTGTTGCTG
>CAVBPI010000180.1:0-5590 GCA_963596955.1 bacterium
TGCTCACGCTCGGAATAGGGCTGGCAGTGGGGCTGGTGCTGACGTCGAAGGTTTGCTTTGAGCAGACATACGACGACTTATATGACGGGGCGGAGCGAATCTTCTACGTCAGCGAGGCGGCGGATATGAACGGGGAGTACAAGGTCTATACTCACACGAGCGGAGGGATAGCGCCGAGGATGAAGGAATATTTCCCGCAGGTCGAGGAGGCGACGAGGTTCACCTGGTTCGAGTGGAACGCAAACCTCATCATGCACGGGACAAAGGCGAGAGTCGATGCCGGGCGCACCGGAGTGGCAGACTCATCGTTCTTCCATGTGCTTGACAGGAAATGCCTTGCAGGGAACATTACGGAAACGCTTGATGTGGAGGGAAACGCTGTCGTGTCCTTCGCCGTGGCCAGAAAAATTGCCGCGACGATGCAGGAGGATGAGACAGTGAAATCTGCGGACAGGAAGGCGGTCGCTGAAAAGGTCATCGGAGAAAAGTTCGCCGTCGCGGGATGGGGAAACGGGTATGAGCTGACTATCAGCGGAGTCTTTGAGGACTATCCGCTGAATTCGAGTTTCCGCCCGCAGGTGTTCATATCGCTTCCGACCACAGGAATGTTCATCTATGACGGCACGGACGGGGTCATCGGCAATGACCGTTACAACACATTCCTGAAGCTGCGGGAGGGCTTCGACGCCGACGGGCTCAACGGCAATTTCAGCGGATTTATAAACACCTACCTTCCGGTGGAGCAGATGAAGGCCGCCGGATTTGAACAGGATTTCATTGTCAAACCGCTGACCGGACTCCACAACGAGGACGAGAATCAGAGAAACATGACGCTGCTGCTCGCTTTCGTGGCATTCGCGCTGCTCCTGACCTCTGTGCTGAACTATCTGCTCATAGTCCTTTCAACGACGGTGACGCGCAGCCGCGAGATGGCTCTGCGCAAATGCCTCGGAAGCGGGCGCGGAGAGATGTTCGGGATGATGTTCGCGGAGGCGCTCGTTCACACGCTGCTTGCCTGCGCTCTGGCGGCGGTGCTGATTTTCGCGTTCCGAGGCACCGTGGAGGAGATTCTCGGAGCCGACATTTCCTCGCTCTTCTCCGGAAAGCCGCTGATTCTGGCTGTCGGGGTCGTCATCATGCTCATTCTGATAAACACCGTTATGCCGGCACATTTCTTCAACAGGATTCCGGTGGCCGCAGCGTTCAGGAACTACAGCGAGGGCAGGCGCAGATGGAAGCTCGGTCTGCTGGCCGTGGAGTTCGCGGCCGTGGCGTTCATCGCGGTCGTGCTTTGTGTGATTTCGCTGCAATACAATAAGATGGCCAATGCAGACCTCGGATTCAACTACCGAAATGTCGCGATGATAAGCCTCCCGGAGGCGACCCACGAACAGAAGAACACGCTCATGGCGGAGGTGCGTGCGCTTTCCGATGTGGATGACGCGGCTTTCGCCTATCAGAGTCCTTTCGACGGCTATTCAGGCAACAACATTTCAGTCCCTGGAGAGGACAGGCAGCTGTTCAATGTCAGGGACGCCTATTATGTTGACAACCACTGGCTTAACGTCCTCGGAGTTGAGATTCTTGAAGGGCGCAATTTTGACGAGACGCTTGCTGCTGACAGGGAAATACTTGTAGATGAGAGGTTTGTGGATAAGATGGAAAACACGGTCGGATGGGACGAGGTGCTCGGAAGGGATATCGAGATTACGGGGCATGAGAATGGAACGAAGAGGATTTGCGACGTGTTCAGACACATAAGCCAAGGATCGTTCAGCCTTGAGGACAGTTTCTACTCCACCAGACCGATGGTCGTTTTCTACTGCGACCCGCAGCAATATACAAGTATGTTCCGACTTATTTTCGTGAAGTATCACCGGATTTCCCCTGAGGCTCTGGAGCACACGCAGGCCGTTGTGAATGAGATTCTGCCGGGGCAGTCGAGCAAAATCATCCCATGCAGCACAGCCGCCCTTGAGAATCTGGAGGACACGAAAAACACGAGGAACGCCGTGCTCATCGGAGGCGTCGTTTCGCTGATTATCGCTCTTCTGGGTCTTGTGGGATATACGATTGACGAGGTGCGCCGTCGCGGTAAGGAGATTGCGGTGCGACGGGTGAACGGGGCGCAGTTCTCGCAGATTCGGGCGATGTTCATGAGGGATGTCATGTGGATTGCAGGGCCTTCGGTGGCCGTCGGGTGCGTGCTGGCGGGGATTGTGGCGGCACGATGGGAGCAGCAGTTCAGCATTCAGGCGGGGCTTCCGTGGTGGGTGTTTGCAGCGACTTTCATCGGCGTTCTCGGCATTGTCGCCGTCGTTTCGGACGTTTATGTGCAGGTCGTGGCGAACCGCAATCCGGCCGAGAGTATCAAAACAGAATAATAAAAAACAAAATTATACGATTATGATTAAGATTACAGACATTTGCAAGGTCTTCAGGACCGAGGAGATTGAGACGGTGGCTCTCGACAATGTTTCCTTTGAAATTCAGGACGGCGAGTTCGTCGCCATTATGGGGCCTTCAGGATGCGGAAAGTCAACGCTGCTCAACATCCTGGGACTTCTCGACAATCCTACATCAGGAAGCTATCTGCTGCTGGGACAAGAGGTTGCACAGCTGAAGGAGAAGGAGAGGACGAAGTTCCGCAAGGGAAACATCGGATTCGTGTTCCAGAGCTTCAACCTCATTGACGAACTGAACGTGTATGAGAACATCGAGCTGCCGCTGCGCTACATGAACTTCTCGGCAGCGGAGAGGAAGGAGAAGGTGGAGGCCGTGATGGCACGGATGAACATCAGCCACAGGGCAAAGCACTTCCCGCAGCAGCTCTCCGGAGGACAGCAGCAGAGGGTGGCGATTGCACGCGCGGTCGTGGCTTCTCCGAAGCTGATTCTCGCCGACGAGCCTACGGGAAACCTCGACTCGAAGAACGGCAAGGAGGTGATGGACCTGCTCTGCGAGCTTAACCGCGAGGGCACGACCATCGTGATGGTGACCCACTCTCAGAAGGACGCGGCCATGGCTCAGAGAACGATTGATTTGTTTGACGGTCATATCGTGAGCGATGTAAAAAATGAATTGTAATGCGATATATATTTCACAATTTTATAAACACCCTGCGGCGGTACAAGGCGTCGAGCCTGCTGAATGTCATCGGAATGGCGGTGGCGTTCGGGGCTTTCTACGTGATTATGACGCAGGTGAGCTGGGACTTCGGGTATAATCAGCGGCTCAAGGACGCGGACCGAACGTTCGTGATTTCCCTGCCGTCGAACTATTCGCCCGGAAAATACAGCGCATGGATATGCCGGTAGGCGGGGCGGCAGAAGTGGAATGCGGCGGAGTGTTCCAGATGTACGACGGAGAGCCGGCAATATGCTGGATGCGGAAGGACGGAGCCGCGAGGAAGCTGCATCTGAACGCCATGGAATATTCCGCCGGAGGCATCAGGGCGATGAGCTTTGAGGCAGCGGAAGGCTCGCTTGAGGAACTGTCAAAGCCACGGACTCTTGCCGTCAGCGAATCGTTCGCAAGAAAGAACGGGCTCGGAATCGGCGACCGCATTTCATGGAGAGACCCCGAGGGAGAGGCGGACGCGATGGAAATTGTCGCGCTGTTCCGTGACTTTCAGGAAAATTCGGACCTCGGGCACGTGAAGGCCGTCACCGACATTGGAGACAGCAGCATTGATGACAGGTCGGAGTGGTCTTATGACTATGCCGTGAAACTCCACGACGCGTCGCAGAAAGAGGCGTTCGAGAAAAGTTCCGACATTGTGGTGAAGGACTATATCCGCAAGCTATACGGAATCGACGAGTCTTCGTCAGCGGAGGACATCGCCGAAATGGATGAAGTCCTCAACGGATTCAACGTCAAATTGGTGTCACTCAAGGACATATATTACACGAAGGTTCTTGACGGGAAACCGGGCGGATTCGGCAACCTCACGACGGACATCACGATGCTCGCGGTGGCCATACTCATAATCCTGATTGCGCTCATCAATTTCATAAACTTTTTCTTCGCCCTCGTTCCTGCAAGGCTGAGGTCCGTCAACACCTACAAGATTTTCGGAGTTTCGCGCAGTTCGCTGGTACTCAATTTCATAGGAGAATCCGTCGGGCTCGTGCTCATATCCCTCGCCCTCGCGGCACTTCTGGTCTATGCATTCGCGGCAAGCCCGCTCTCCGACATTCTCGGCTCCCCTGTCGGCGTCGGAAAAAACATCGCGGTGTTCGTCCTCACGATTGCAGTGGCACTGGCGGCAGCGGTCGGAGGCAGCGTCTATCCGGCGCTCTACATCACCTCGTTCCAGCCCGCGCTCGTGCTCAAGGGCTCATTCGGCGGTTCGGCTGCCGGACGGAGGCTGCGCAATGTCCTGATTGGCTTCCAGTTCGCGATTTCAATCGCGCTGATTGTCTGCGCCGGCTTCATCCGCCTGCAGCACGGCTACATGATGAACTACGACATGGGCTTCAACAAATCAAACCTGCTCACGGGCAACATTCCCTACGGGCTCTGCTGGTACGGGGAACAGAACCACGCCTTCGAGGACAAGCTCAGGAGCAACCCTCAGATTGAGGACATCACATGGGCTGACGGACGCATCGTCAGCACCTCAAGAATGGGCTGGGGACGCGACTACAAGGGAGAGACAATCAATTTCCAGTGCTATCCGGTCGCGTATAATTTCCTCCGGTTCATGGGAATCGACATCGTGGAGGGGCGTGATTTCTCGGAATCGGACGAGATTTCGGAGAGCAGTTCCATGATTTTCAACGAGCAGGCACGCAAGGAGTTCAACATCGACCTTGAGACTCCGGGCCCCGGACATCAGGAAAAGACGGAAGTCATCGGATTCTGCAAGGATTTCAATTTCAAGCCGTTGCAGTACGGGCGCGCACCGTTCGCCTTCTATGTCTTCGGAAAGGAGCACAGCTGGAGAAGCGGGCTGAGGCACATCTACATCAGGACTGCCCCTGGAGCCAATCCGGGCGAGGTGATGCGCTTCGTGAACAGCACTGTCGCCGAGATGCGTCCGGACGCCGACCCGGAGACCTACGGAGTGGATTTCTTCGACAAGGAACTCGGAGCGCAGTACAGCAGGGAGAATCAGCTCGCGCAGATGATAGGGCTTTTCACTCTGATTGCCATCATCATCTCGCTCATGGGAGTCTTCGGCCTCGTCCTCTTCGAGACGCAGCACAGAAGCCGCGAGATTGCGGTGCGCAGGGTTCACGGCGCGAGCGTGGCGGACATCCTCAAGATGCTCAACCTAAAGTTCATAGTCATCGTCCTCGCAAGCTTTGCCGTGGCCGCGCCGGTGAGCTGGCTGATTGTCCGGCTCTATTTCGCCGGCTTCGCCTACCACACCCCAATCAGCTGGTGGGTCTTCGCCGCGGCTCTGCTGGCAGTGCTCGCCATCACGGTCCTCATCGTGACCCTCCGCAGCTGGCGGGCGGCGACGAGCAATCCGGTTGAACAGCTGAAAAATGAGTAAAAGCCGCCTAAAAGGCGGTCTGCTGCGTTGGGCGTCTTGATGAAATCCTCACAACCATCAGGTTGCTGCGGTATTCATCTTCACCGT
>CAVBPI010000181.1:0-3404 GCA_963596955.1 bacterium
CCCTCTCCGAAATTGCGCCGCAAAAATACAAAAAATAATGAAATAATAAAACTATCTTTGCAGTCGAAAACATTTCAAGGATATGAATATACTGATAACGAACGACGACGGATTCGAGTCCAAGGGCATCGCGGTGCTGGCGAAAATTATGAAAAAATATGGGAACGTGGCGGTTGTGGCGCCGTTTTCCGCCCAGTCGGGAATGTCGATGGCCGTGTCTTTAGGAGCGTCGAAAATCGCGTTCAAGGAAATCGAGAGTTCGACGTTCACGGGTGAGGACAGGAATGAGCACACGGAGAGATGGGCCTATCTGGACGCGACTCCGGCAAGCTGCGTGAAGTTCGCGCTGAGCACGCCGTGGCTCGGGTGGAGGCCGGATGTCATTGTGTCCGGCATCAACCACGGGGCGAACACGTCCGTCGCGTCATGCTACTCGGGAACGCTCGGAGCCACGGCCGAGGCTGCGGTGAATCACATCCTCGGCATAGGCGTATCGCTCTGCGACCACAATCCGGACGCGGACTTCTCGCAGGTTGAGAAATATTTTCCGGGGATATTCGAAAAACTCGTGGAACTTCCGCGCCACAGCTACATGACCTACTACAACGTGAATTTTCCGTCTGTTCCCGCCGACGAAATCAAGGGAGTGAGAGCCGGATATATGGGACGGGGACGCTGGGTCAAGGAGTTCAGGAGCCTCGATGACGCGGAGGCAATCGCGGCCTCGCTCAAGGGAGCCCCGACCGGAGACCCGTCAGAAGACCCCGAGGTGAAGATGTACAGGCTGGTGGGAGATTTCCGCAGCGACTCGGACAACAGCGCAGACGCCGACCATCTGCTCACCGAAAACGGCTATGTCTCCATCGTCCCGCACACCATAGACAGCACTGACTATGAACAGCTTAAAGTTCTGAGCGAAGTTGCATTCTGATATGAGATACTACATCATTGCAGGAGAGGCATCCGGAGACCTCCACGGGTCGAACCTGATGCGCGGAATTTATGAAAGGGAACCGCAGGCCGTCATCCGTTTCTGGGGCGGGGACCTGATGAACGGCGTTTTTGCGGAACATCAGGAAAATGTTCCACAGGCTGCGGAACAGCCGTGCACAAGTTCCACAGACGAACTGCCCGCAACCGTACCGTTCGGAACGCGGACAGGCGGGCTTGTCCGGCACTACAGGGAAGGCGCGGTCATGGGATTCGCCGAGGTGCTTGCCAAGGCAGGCAAACTGCTCGGCAACCTGAGCCGGTGCAAGAAGGACATTCTGGCCTTCGCCCCCGACTGCGTGATTCTCATCGACTATCCGGGATTCAACTTCAAAATCGCCGAATTTGCCCACAGGCACGGTCTGAAGGTGTTCTACTACATAGCTCCGAAGGTCTGGGCCTCACGGGAAGGACGCATACGCAAGCTGAAGAAATATGTTGACAGGCTCTACATCATATTCCCTTTTGAAATTCCATATTTCGAGAAGAAAGGCGTCCCGTTTGTCTATAAGGGCAACCCGCTGGTCGATGCGATTGACAGCTGCCGGGCGATGCACGAGACGAGAGAGGATTTCCTTTCCCGCTGCGGCCTCCCGGACAAACCGATGATAGCCATGCTTGCAGGCTCGCGCAAGAGCGAAATCAGCACAATGATGCCGGTGCTCACGGAATTTGCGGACAGGATGCACGCCCTGCCGCAATATTCAGGCTGGCAGTTCGTCGTTGCAGGCGCCCCGGGACGTTCTCCCGAGGACTATCTCCCCTACCTTCACGGACAGGAATACATCAGCCTGCTTTTCGGCGAGACCCGCTCGATTGTCCGTCACGCGAAGGCCGCCGTGGTCAATTCCGGAACGGCGTCGCTTGAGACCGTGCTGCTCGGAACCCCGCAGGTCGTGGGCTTCATCATGGGCAGCAGGCTCACCTACGCCATTGCCAAGATGATTGTCAAGGTCAAGTACATCAGCCTCGGCAACCTGTGCCTGAACCGCTTCGCATTCAAGGAGTTCGTCCAGAACGACTGCAATCCCGAAACTCTCGTGACCGAGGTCCGCGCGCTAATCGAAGACAATGCCTACAGACAAAAAATGCTCGCCGACTACGCCGAAATCCGCGCACTCCTCGGGGGCTCCGGCGCCTCCTCCGCCGTCGCCGCCGACATCATAAAAAACTTATAAAAACTTATAGACGAATATATTGATTTTCAAAAAAAAGTTTATAACTTTGCATCGTTATAAATGCTATCGAAGATAGTAAGATTGAGTCACAGAAAGCATTTCAGCCCCCACTGAAATGCTTTTCTCATCTTAGAAGCAAAGCTGAAGAGTACTCTCGCTACTCCCTGAAAACCTTTTACGAGACTCAAAATCTTAATTTTATAACAATGAAAAGGGTTTTTCACACAGTTGTGAGTTTATACATTAAGGTAGAAACTCTATGCTTTGTCAAAGTGAAATCTTACACAAGAGTTCGCAATGGCAAGACTGAGAAAGTCCGTTCACATTATCGACGCATTGGGGGATGCTAGATAGCCAAACGGATATTTCTGTTATTTGAGCTTATATCCTTACCTTCAGCTTCAGGGGCTGGTCAATTGACCGGCCCTTTGTCATAAGTATTCTCTGACACCGAAAATGGCGGTGCCGATGCGGACAATGGTCGCGCCCATGGAGACCGCAATCCTGTAGTCGTCGGACATCCCGAAAGAGAGTTCGCGGAAGTCGGGCGTGAGGTTCGGGCAGATGCCCACCATCGGCTGCAGGGCTGCATTCAGGACAAGCAGCTTGTTGAAGTCCGAACGGATGACCGCAGCATCGTCCGTGTTCGTCGCCATTCCCATCAGGCCGCAGAAACGGATGTGGGGCCAGCGCGCCGCGCCGGTAAGCACGGCCAAAGCCTCTTCCGGGGCAAATCCCTGTTTGGTCTCCTCCCGCGCTATGTGGCACTCCAGAAGGACATCCACCCTGTCATCAGCGAAAGCCGCCTCCACGGACCCGGTGTCTCCGCTCATGAGCCCCCGGCTCTTTGAATCCTCGCACGTTGAGTCCCCGCTCTTTGAGTCCCCGCTCCCGGCCACCCCGGACCCGGCACTGCGGAATCCGCGATGTCCCGCGCACCACTGCTCAATCGCGTCAAGCAGTTCCACGGAATCGACAGACTCTATCATCGAGACATAAGGAAGCACAAGTTTCAGCTTGTTCTTCTGGAGATGCCCGATGAAATGCCACCGCACATCCCCCGGCATCTGTCCCGCCTTGGCAAACATTTCCTGCGGGCGGCTTTCTCCGAACAGCCTCTGCCCCGCGTCATAGGCCTCACGCAGCGCCTCGACAGGATGGAATTTGGAAACTGCCACCAGTTTCACTCCTGATGGCAGTTCCTTTCTTATATTTTCGATATTATCACAGATGCTC
>CAVBPI010000181.1:3414-5590 GCA_963596955.1 bacterium
ATAACAAAACATTTGTCAATCATCATCAAATATGTTCCGGCACAGACGGTCCCAGTTCAAAGATTTCTCGACTTCATTTCATTTCGCTCGAAATGACATAAGAAATTTCAGACATCCATGTTGTCATCTCTAACGAAGTGAGAGATCTTTGTGCGCAATCATCTCTTTCCGCCGCGCTGTTTCTTCTGCTGTTCCTTGAGCTGCGCCTGCTGCATCTTCTGCGCCTCCTCAAGCCTCTGCTGCCACTTCGACTTAGGAAGCGGCTTACCCTTCGAGGCCTCCACCTGCGCGAGAATCTTCTCCGGCTTCACGACCCACTTCTTGATGATGAAGGTCTGGAGCATGGTGAGCAGGTTGGAGATGAAGTAGTAGTAGGAAAGACCTGAAGAGAGGTTGTTGCAGATGAAGAGCATCATGATAGGCATAAGCCATACGCTCATGAACTTCATGCTCGCCATCTGCGGGTCATTCGACATCTGGCTTGAGTTCATCTTCGAGTAGAGGAACATGGAGACTGCCATCAGCAGCGCGAACAGGGACAGGTGGTCGCCGAAAAGCGGAATGTTGAAGCCGAAGTCCCAAATGGAGTCGTATGCGCTGAGGTCGTCGGCCCAGAGGAACGACTTCTGACGAAGCTCGATGGACGCAGGGAAGAAACGGAACATCGCCCAGAGTATAGGGAACTGGAGCAGCATCGGGAGGCATCCTCCGAGAGGCTTCACGCCGGCTCTCTGATAGAGCTCCATCGTGGCCTGCTGCTTCTTCATCGCGTCTTCCTGCTTAGGATATTTCTCGTTAATCTTGTCCATCTCCGGCTTCAGCGCGGACATCTTCGCGGAAGACATATAGGACTTGATCGTGAGCGGAGATATGACAATCTTGAGAAGGATGGTCATAATCAGGATGATGAGTCCGTAGTTGCTGATGAACCGCCCGAGGAAGTCGAAGCAAGGGATTATGATGAAGCGTGAAATCCATCCGACGAGCCAGCCGCCGAGCGGGATGATCTTCTCATATTTCCTGTCGTACGCCTTCAGCGTGTGATAGTGGTTCGGTCCGAAATAGAATTCGAAAGGAATCACCTTGTCGCCGGACTGCATCATGTCAACACCCGCCCGCGCATGGGCCGAGCAGGTCATCAGGTTCCTGTCCGGGTCGTCCTCCGGGAAATACTCCACGCCGAACTCTCCCGACTCGAAGCCCTGCGGAGCCGTGAGAATGGACGAGAAGAACTGCTGCTGGAAAGCCACCCACTCGAACTTCGCGTCAAGCCGCTTGCCGTCGTTCTTGCCCTTCCCTATCTCCTCCGGAGACTTCTCCTGCAGGACATAATAGTCAATCTTCGAGTACTGCTTCTCGTTCTTGTAGCCTTTTTCAAGGCGCGGGACGACGGTCTTCCAGTTCACATCGACAGACGACACCCTGTTCGGAATCACGTCATCCATCCCGACGAACGAGAGCTCGTTGTGAATCATGTAGCTGCCCTGTGAAAGGACATACTTCTGCTGGATATATCCACCCTGAACGAACGGGAGACGCATCACCACGGAAGAATCCGTGACCTCGGCGACGTCGAAGACGAACTCCCTGGTATCGACGGACTCGCCGGCAAACACGTTCACGTTAAACTCACTGGCCTGCGGCGGAACGAGATAGAGAGCAGTGCTGTCGTACCTCACGTAGTCGTTGAGCTTCACGGAATATGGCTGCGCGCCTTTTGTCGTGAAGGCGATTTCCAACTTGTCGTTCGCGAGGGTCACCAGTGAGGACTCCGCCTCGCGCGCCTTTGTAAGGTTATCATCCTTGAACGGCTTGAGCGCCGGCTTCGTGCTCAGTTTCACCGTCGTCGCAGCGTCGAGAGTGTCCCCCGAAGCGATGCGGTTCAAGGAGTCGAGCGCCATGGCCTCAAGCCTCTCGGCCCGTGCAATCGAATCCAGCTGCGCCTGATACTCCATCTGTTTCTTGTACTGGCGTGACTGGTACCATGTGAAACCGAACATGATCACGCCTATCAGCACGAACCCAATGACTGTATTCTTAGTTTCTGATGTCATTTAACTTAAATTTACGGGGCGAATAAAAAGCGGTCTGCTTCGTTGCATGGAAATTTCAAATCCTCACAACCGAGAGGTTGCTCCGGTGTTAAAATTCCCAGTGCGCCTTGCATCCCATCTTT
>CAVBPI010000182.1:0-5588 GCA_963596955.1 bacterium
GCCGATGATGAATGAAATGAAAGTCCGCTTTGAAAACGGATTCTGCAGGTCGGGTCTCACTGACGACCTTACGGAAGACGAAGGAAAATTCGAGTGGATTTAATGGGTGCAATGTCGAACTTTTAACTCATATATAGAAATGAAAAGAATATACACTATAACCACAATAATTATGTCGGCTCTCGCCCTCGCCGGCTGCGCCAAGGAACTGGAGGAGAATGTTCAGAAACCGGACGAGCCTCACACCGACGGCGAAACCATGGTTCTCGGAGCCATGCTGCCGGATTCCCCGGACTCCTCGGATTCTGACGCTGCTGCCCGGTCAGCCGACACCAAGACCACGATTTCCGACAATGGCGACAAGACTTACTCCGTTCTTTGGGCCGACGGCGACGCCATTTCCGTGAACGGCAAGACCAGCAAGAACATAAATATAGACACGGATAACCCCAAGAACGCGACTTTCACTCTTGATGTAGTCGATGCTCCGTACTGCGCGGTCTATCCGGCAGGCGCAATTGTGACGGATTCGTTTTCAGCGGAAGCGGATACATTGAATGTCATGGTAGCCAATACGCAGACTTATGTCGAAAATGATTTTGACAAGACTTCGGCAATTATGTCGGCATATTCAAAGTCTGCTGATGCCGGCCTGACTTTCAAGCACGCGATGGCCTATATCAAACTGACAGTCACCAATGCAGCCATAAAGAGTGTCCGCATCAACGGAAACAACAATGAGGCAATCAGCGGCGTGTTTACTGTAAAGTTCTCAGAGAATGGAAATTCATTCGCTCCAAGAAAGGATAAGGATGGAAAGACCAAAGGAAATACTTCCGTGACGTATTCAACTGGCGATGCCGGCATTGCTGCAAATACCCCGATGTTCATAGCAATTCCTGCAGCAGACTATCAGAAAGGCCTGACTTTCACAATTGTTGATTCAGAAAATCACTATCAGGTGAAGAAGACATCCGCTTTCACAGCGCAAGCCGGCAAGGTTTATCCTACAGAGACGGAATTTGTGGCAGACGGAACTTATGTTGATGGTGGAATCTACACCGTTGAGGACTGGAATGCCTTTGTCGCTGCTGTCAATGCAGGTGATTGGTCGGCATGGAAGAAAACCATTGACGGCGAAGAGGGCGTACACCTTATGGCAGACATCTATTCTTCAACGAATCTGCCGAGGACCTATGACTACATAAATGCAGATAGTACTCAGCCAAAATGTGAATGGGACGGCACATTCTATGGCCATAATCATACGATTACGCATAACGGTTTTGAACCTCTGTTCCTGCATGTGGGTTCTGCGGGGGCGATTCAGGACTTGATTGTTGCCGGGACGAGAGAAACTAATGCTGTTAATGGTTGGACAGGCTCCATTGCCTTGAATAATGCCGGTGTAATCCGCAACTGCGAGAACCGGATGAACATAATTCTCAACGGAGCGAGCACGAATGCAGCCGGAATATGCCGTACTAATACGGGAACAATTGTGGGATGCAAGAATACGGGAGATATTACAATATCTGACCCTACTGCGGCTGTGAATGTCGCCGGCATCACAATGACAAGTTCCGGAGCGCTTGTTAATTGCGTCAATGAGGGCGACATAACAATCACCGGTGTAGATCAGAATTGTATTGTTGCCGGTATTGTTCAGTCGGTATCAAGCGGTACTGCCAACCAAGTCAACACCTTGACGAATAGTGCGGCTATTACAATTGAGGCTAAATTGACTGCTGTCAGAACTATTTATATGGGTGGAATAGCAGCAAATGCTCAATATAGCAATGTCCCGACACATTTCGATAGATGTTCAAATTCAGGAGCACTCAAAATCACAAAGAGCGGTGCTTTTCACATGAAAGGTGGAGCAATAGGCGGTATTGTGGCTGCGATAACATTGGGCGCGTCAGGAACACAAGGCGTTAACTTCACAAGTTTTGATAATTGCAGTAATTTAGGTTCCATTGCTTTCTATGAAAGTGAGAGAGGAGATTGCCCTAATCCCGGCAATCATGGAGCCTATGCGATTGGAGGAATCTTGGGACGTTGTGTCAATGTTCATTCGAATGGTTACTATGATCTTGGGAATGGGTACTACACTGTGGTACGTAATACTTGCTATAATGTTGGAACAATAGATGTTTGTACTGCAAGCGGACAGGCGGTGGCAGCAGGAACTACTGGAGCCCGGCAGACTTATGTCGGTGCTATTGCCGGCTTTGTTGATGGCGGTAGCACAACGTCTGTCGTCAGAGGAAATTCGACAAATCAGCAGTGCACGATTAAAGTTGGTTCGGTTAGTGGCGGAATCTGTGCCGGAGGTATTCTTGGCGGTGCTTACAAGGTAAATGTCGATGGCGGTTCAAATGCAAATGTAAACTTTACCGTTTCTGATAATTCATTTATAACACCTGAAAAAGTTGGCTATGTCGGTGCTGTTATCGGTTGGGCTGCCTCAACAGTCAACATTACGAAGACAGCGGCAACAGCGTCATTCGATTTCATCGATTCTCTTAAAGAAAGCAATTTTGCTTCCGGCTTTGCAGGTGTCAAAACAGGCGTAACTCTGACTGTTGCAGCTGATTGCACATATCAAGGAGCCAAAGTAGCGGTGGAACGAAAACAATCAAATAATAATCACTAAAATAAACAATCGACAAAAGATTTTATGAAGAAATTCATCACACTTTCAGCTCTGGGACTGCTTGCGGCAACGGCCGTGAGCGCCCAGAACCCTACAGATTCCCGGAATCAGGCGGATAGTCAGGCGGTTCAGGCGACGGATGCGGCCGCGCCGGCAGCAGTCTCCTCGGTGAAGGCGTGGGAGGGCAAGATAACGATGCCGACGTACCTTCTGGACCCGGCGGAGCAGTCCCCGATCTTCGAGCGCGACTGGTCGTATCAGAGGGCGAAGCGCAGCGTGTATCCGTACCCCCTGAACGACAACATGACGCGCACGCGCAAGGACGTGACCTACGACTGCCTCTACATGGAGAACGAGTACGTGGAGCTGTGCATAGTTCCGGAGTTCGGCGGCCGCCTCCTGTACGCCGTCGACAAGACCAACGGCTACGACATCTTCTACCACAACCACGTGGTGAAGCCGGCGAACGTCGGCATGACGGGTGCGTGGATAAGCGGGGGCGTGGAGTGGAACGTGTTCCACCACCACCGCCAGACGAGCCACGTGCCGTGCGACTGGCGCATCGTCGATAACGGGGACGGCTCCAAGACCGTGTGGGTCGGCGAGACCGAGTACCGCCACAGGATGCAGTGGGCGATAGGCGTGACCCTGCGCCCGGGGAAGAGCTACATGGAGATAAGCGGCCGCCTGATGAACTCCACCCAGGACGACAACTCCATGCTCTACTGGTCGAACGTCAGCACCCACGTCGATGAGAACTACCAGATATGCTTCCCTCAGAGCACGGAGTTCGTGACCTTCCACTGCAAGAACTGGTTCGCGCACTGGCCGGTGACCCACGAGACGTTCAACGACATGGACTTCTACAGGGACGGCATCGACGCGAGCTGGTGGAGGAACCACTACATGAGCAACTCCATGTTCGCGCACGACCTCAAGGACGACTTCATCGCCGGCTACGACCACGGCCGCAACGCGGGCACGATGCTCCACGCCAACCACAACATCAGCAAGGGCGGCAAGTTCTGGCTTTGGGGTCCGAACAGCGAGTGGGACACGCGCATCCTCACCGACGACTCGGGCCACTACATCGAGCTGATGTCGGGCGCGTACTCGGACAACCAGCCGGACTACAACTGGAGCGCGCCCTACGAGACGAAGGAGTTCAGCCAGTACTGGTACGGCATCCGCGACATGGAGGGCGTGAAGGCCGGCAACCGCCTCGCCGCCGCCAACGTCGCCCTCAAGGAACCCGGCAGGGCGTTCCTCGCGGTGAACACCACCGAGCCGAGGCACGACCTCAGGCTCACCCTCCTCGGCGGCGGCAGAACCCTCGCCACGGAGAACATCCCCGACATAGCCCCGGACAAGCCTTTCAAGACGACCGTCGGCATAGACAGGAAATATACGGAGCAGGACCTCGCCATCGTCCTCACCGACGCGGACGGCAAGGAGATACTGCACTTCACCCCGGTAAGGCACGACCCGGACGCCCCTCTCCCGGCGACAGTCGAAAGGCCTAAGAAGCCTGAGGAGATAGCGAACACGGAGGAGTGCTACCTCGTGGGCATGAGGAACCTCCAGTTCCACAACCCGTTCATCGACCCGACCGCGTACTTCGAGGAGGTACTGCGCCGCGACCCGGGCGACACGAGGGCGAACACCCAGATGGGCGTGTGGTACAGAAAGCGCGGCGAATATGACAAGGCCGCAGGCTACCTCCGCACGGCGATAAGGCGCCAGACCCACGACTACACGCGCCCGAAGGACGCGGAGGCGATGTACAACCTCGGACTCGTCCTCAAGGCTCAGGGCAAGACCGCCGCCGCCATGGACACCCTCTACAGGGCGACATGGAACTGCACCTACAACTCGGGCGCGAACACGCAGCTCGCGCAGATGTACGCGCAGGAGGGCGACTGGAACATGGCGCTCGACCGCCTCGACGAGGCGGTGTCCTACAACGGGCGCAACTTCTCCGCGAGGGTGTTCAGGGGACTCGTCCTCAGGCAGCTCGGCAGAACTGAAGAGGCCAACGAGTGCTTCAACGCCGTGCTCGCCGAGGACCCGATGAACGCCATGGCGCTCCATGAGACCATGAACAAGGAGGACTTCCGCCTCTTCATGAGGGAGCAGCCGGAGTCCTACCTCGAACTCGCCATCCTCTACTGGCACGACGGGTTCAGGGACACCGCGGTGGAGCTCCTCAGGGACATAGACAGCCGCGTGGCATGGCCGACGGTGAAGATGTACATCGCGTACCTCACCGGCGAGGACAGCCTGTATAAGGAAGCGCTCGCGCTGCCTGTAGGCTATTGCAATCCGTTCCGCCTTGAGACCATAGACGTCCTCGCCAAGGCGAAGGCAGCGTGCCCGGACTCGGAGAGACCGTACTACTACCTCGGCAACCTGCTCTACAACATCCAGCCAGACAACGCCATCAAGGAATGGAGGCAGTGCGTGGCGATGAACCCGAAGGACGACCTCGCGTGGAGGAACCTCGGGTGGGCGAACTGGCTCCACACGAGGGACTACGCGGAGAGCGTGAGGTGCTACAGGAAGGCAATCGAACTGAACCCCAACGCCGCGCTCTACCTTGAGGAGTGCGACCAGGCGATGGAGGCGAACGGCACTCCGGTGCCCGAGAGGTACGAGCTGCTGAAGAGCCACTACGCGACCTGCGAGAAGCGGTACTACCCGCTGAGCCAGGAGGTGGTGCTCGGGACGTGGTGCGGCGACTACGACTATGTCCTCGGCCTGCTCGACAACTGCTACTTCCCGACGAGGGAGGGCGTGGCGAACTTCCACGACAACTTCGTTGACGCCTGCGTGCTCGCGGGCAAGGCGAAACTGAAAGATGGCGACGCGAAGGGTGCGATAGCGCTCTACGAGAAGGCGTTCACCTACCCGGAGAACCATCAGGTGTTCC